>CAYWQC010000016.1:0-12961 GCA_964460405.1 uncultured Staphylococcaceae bacterium
ATGAAAGAAAAAATGATTAAACGTGAACCGGAAAAAATTATCCTTCATACTTTTGAAGAACTTCAAGAGAAATTTTTCGTTTACATCAAAAATCAAGAAGATCGTGACGCTATTGCCAAAGCCTACCATTTTGTAAGAACAAAACATGAGGCGCAAAAGCGTAAGAGTGGTGAACCATACATTCATCATCTCATCGAAGTTGCATATATTTTAGCTGAACTACAAGCAGGACCAGCCACTATTATCGCTGGACTTCTCCATGATGTAGTGGAAGATACGGATGTCCCTGTCGAAGAAATTGCCTTAACTTGGGGCAATGATATCGCCAGTATCGTTGACAGTGTCACAAAGATTCAAAGACTTAAGCTTTCACGGCGTGCTGATGATAGTAGTTTTGTTTATGAAGACCACCGTAAAATTTTCCTTGGCATGGCTAAGGATATCCGTGTCATCATTATTAAACTCGCTGATCGTCTTCATAACATGCGGACACTTGATTATCTAGCCCCGGATCGTCAAAAAGTGATAGCTCACGAAACGATGGAAGTATTTGCTCCTATTGCAGGGCGTTTGGGTATTAATAAAATCAAAAGTGAAATGCAAGATCTGTCACTTAAATATATTGATAGTGAGGGTTATTATCAGATTAAAGAACTCCTTGCACAGAAATCGGCCAATATTCAGCGCTCCCTCATGGATGTGAGTAAGCGAATTGCTGATATTGTCTTTAAAAATAATATTCCTTTCGATATGACTTTCCGTGTGAAATCGATTTATTCAATCTATAAAAAAATGGTACAAAAAAATTATGATTTTGATCGCATCTATGATTTAATGGCGCTTCGTATCATCACGAAATCAGAATTAAACTGTTATGAAATTCTTGGCATCATCCATGCGACCTATCGGCCAGTTAACGGTCGTTTTAAAGATTATATCGCCATGCCTAAATCTAACATGTATCAATCGCTACACACCACCATATTTTCCGGTGATGGTAATGCTCTAGAAGTGCAAATCCGCACTAAAGAGATGGATGATATTGCCGAAAGCGGGGTTGCTGCCCACTGGCGTTATAAAGAAGGGACTAACTATAGTCCGGAGCGCGAACAACGCGAAATCGAAGAAAAACTACACTGGTTTAGAGATTTTGTCGGTGTCAGTCGTGATTTTGGCAGTGACGCTAAAGAATATGTTGATACATTAACGAAAGAAATCTTTGAGACTAGTGTTTATGTGTTTACTCCAAAAGGTAATGTTATTGAATTACCCAATGGTGCAACGCCCCTTGATTTCGCCTATAAAATCCACACTAAGGTGGGTGACAGTGCTATCGGCGCCCTTGTTAATAATCAGCTTGTCTCTTTAAATACCAAACTGAAAACAGGTGATATCGTTGAAATCAGAACGAGCAAAACCGCACCGGGTCCTAACGAAGGATGGTTGAATCTTGTTGTCACAAATAGTGCAAAAACGCACATACGTAAATTTTTAACCCGTAAAAACGCTGACTTGACTAGGGGTGATGATATTCTTAAAGGCCGTACATCCTTACTCGATTCGTTTAAAGACCGCGGTTACACTGAAAATGAGATGAGTGAACGTCTTCTTAACAATCAAACCCTGTTTAAGCATTTTAATGTCGATGGTCTTGATGAACTATATCTACTGGTTAATAGTCGAAATTTAACACCATCAACGATTCTTGAATATCTTAAAATCTCGCGAAAAAAGGATCAATTACGGGGGTTTAAGACGCGTAAAGTAGATGATTTAAAAAATCCGATTATTGTTCCAGGTGCGGGAAAAGTCGCGGTCACCCTCGGCCAGTGCTGTACACCAGTCCCAGGTGATGAAATTATTGGATATATTACTAAGGGGAAGGGGATTACGGTTCACCGCGTCAATTGTCCAAATGTCACAAGTAGTACAGATCGTCTGATTTCTGTCCATTGGAATGAAAATGTTAAGGATGCTACCTACCCTGTTGATCTTACCATCAAATGTTTTGATCGTGCTAATTTACTTATTGATGTAATGAATTCACTGTCACAAGCAAAGGTACAAGTGTCGAAGATTAAAGCGACCTATCATCCCACAAGCAGAACCACAAGTATTTTTGCGACGGTATTAGTAAAACATGTCGATGAGTTACCTTCCATCTATAATTACATTCAAAATACAGAATCTGTCTATAAAATTGACCGTTCTTTATATTAATAGTCTTTATTAAGTCGGTTTTTAGTATTTATATAGTATATGTGAATATTTCTATTTATTTGCTAACACGCTCAGGTAATGCTAATTTTGCTAATGATTGACTATCACAGTAATTATAGAATATAATTAAAGAGCCTATGAAGTAAGAACAAAAATCATCAATCAATAGAAATGACTTGGGTGATGGAAAAGTCAGTGCGAGATTTATTTGTTAGACATTATGGAGGCAAGAAGCGAATACATAAACTTCTCGTTTGCTGCGTTAAAGCTCGAGTGCGTCATAAACGAATTAAGGTGGTACCGCGGCAACCGTCGTCCTTTGTATCACTTTTTTATTTTTATAGGAGGAATTATTATGGCAATCAATATTCCAAAAGGAACACATGACATTATCGCTAACGAAGCGCGTGGCTATGATTTAATCGAAGAAGTCGCCGCTAATGTGGCGACGGTATATGGGTTTGATCCACTTAGAACCCCCATTTTCGAAGCGACCGATCTTTTCAGTCGTGGTGTTGGAGAAAGCAGTGACATCGTCACTAAGGAGATGTATACCTTTTTTGATAAAGGAAATCGTTCAATCACTTTAAGACCAGAAGGAACAGCAGGCATTGTCCGTAGTGTCATATCAAATAAGTTGCATGCACAGGCCGATTTACCACTCAAATATTATTACAGTGGACCCATGTTCCGTTATGAGCGACCCCAACTTGGTCGGTTCCGCCAATTTCATCAATTTGGTGTGGAATCCATTGGTGTGACTTCAATTCATGAAGATATTGAAGTTATTTTCATGGGAGTTGAAATGTTACGTCAACTAGGATTTGAAAACATCACGCTCAAAATAAATTCATTAGGCGACGGTGATAGTCGTCAAAACTACAAAGCGGCTCTACAATCATTCTTTAAAGATAAAATCGAGAGGATGTGTGGAGACTGTCAGAAACGCTTTTTGACTAATCCATTAAGAATATTAGACTGTAAAGTGCCGAGCGATCAACAATTAGCGTCACAAGCTCCAAAAATGAATGAATTTTTGAGTGACAAGGCTAAAAAAGAATTCGCAATTGTTTTGGATCAATTACAAGCCTTTGATATTCCTTATGAAATCGATGATCATCTCGTCCGTGGTCTTGATTACTATAGCGGCGTTATTTTCGAATTTAGTTATATTACTAGCGAGGGCAAAGATTATGGTGCCCTTGGTGGAGGCGGTCATTATGACCGGCTCGTTCAACAGCTTGATGGACCGCAACTTGAAGGTGTAGGTTTTGCCTTTGGAATCGAGCGATTACACGCTGTAATGCGTGATGAAGATATGATAGAAGATACTCTTGTCAGTGATGATATCCATATTATGAGTATCGGTGATGTTGCTCGTAAGGATGCCATTGATCTAGGTGAGACCCTACGTTCAATGGGCTTAAGAGTGATTCAAAACTACGAGGACAAGACTATGAAAAGCTTGTTCAAACGGGCCGAACGAAATCATGCAAAATTTGCTGTTATCATCGGAGAAGATGAAGTTAAACAAGAAATTTTACAAGTCAAGAACCTTGAAACCCAACAACAAGAAGCAATAGCTTATGATCAAGCTGTTGATTATCTTGTCGGTTTATTCAATCAAGTACATCATAACCATCAACACGATCATGAATGTGAGTGCGGTGACGACTGCGATTGTAAACATGATGAAGGTCATGAATGTGACTGTGGTGGTGACTGCGATTGTAAACATGATGAAGGTCATGAATGTGACTGTGGTGGTGACTGCGATTGTAAACAAGATGAGGGTCATGAATGTGACTGCGGAGAGGACTGTGATTGCAAAAAAGAAGAACGTGAAACTGAATACTGTGCATGTGGTCATTCAGAATTAGTTGATGACGAGTGCGAATGCGGTCATCACCATGAACTTAAAGAAGAAGATAAATCATGTGGCTGTGGCGGACATGGCCATCATGGTAGCTGTGGCTGCCACGATAAAAAGGAATAAATATGTATCGAACTAGACACAATGGATCACTATCAATTAAAGATGTTAATCAACACGTTGAACTCGTTGGTTGGGTCAGCAAAAAAAGGAACTTAGGTTCACTACTTTTTATTGACCTTCGCGATCGAAGTGGCGTTGTACAAATCACCATTAAAACTGATGAAATCGCAGTACCCGACATTCGTAATGAATATGTCATTAGTGTCAAAGGCAAAGTCAGTAAAAAAGATGTTGCTAATCCAAATCTTAAGACAGGGGCGGTAGAAGTGCTTGTGACGCACATTGAAATTGTCAATAAGGCTAAACAACCACCCATTATCATCGCCGATCAAACGGATGCGCTTGAAGACACTCGTTTGAAATACCGCTATTTAGATTTACGACGTTCAACAATGCAAGAAAAGCTAATGATACGTGCTAAAATTTCACGTAGTGCTCGTGAGTTTCTCGATCATGAGGGTTTTATCGAAACCGAAACTCCTATTCTCACTAAATCTACCCCTGGTGGTGCTCGTGATTATCTAGTTCCATCTCGCCTCCACCCCGGCAGTTTTTATGCCCTCCCCCAATCGCCACAAATCTATAAACAATTGTTGATGATTGGCGGTCTTGAACGCTATTATCAAATTGCTCGTTGTTTTCGCGATGAAGACTTACGTGCTGATCGTCAACCTGACTTTACACAAATTGATATTGAAGCCAGTTTTCTTTCATACGAAGAATTTCTTGCGATGATGGAAAAATTAATTGCAAAAATGTTTAAAGATGTCATTGATTATGAAGTAAAACTTCCTCTAAAACGCCTTTCTTACCAAGAGGCAATGGACACTTATGGTAGTGATAAACCCGATACACGCTTTCCATTAACATTACAAAATCTAGATTTTCTCTATCAACAAATTGACCTATTCAATACGACACCAGTCATTCGCGCGATTGTCGTCCCCCAAGCTGCTAATAAAATGAGTCGTAAACAGCTAGACGAACTCAATCTTGAAGCCAAAAAATATGGTCTTAATAGTGTTGCTAACCTTAAATACAATGGTGGAACCCTCTCGGGTTCACTTGCTTCAAAGTTGAGCAATCAACTACAACAAAAGGTCATAAATTCACTAAACTTAAAGGACAATGATCTTGTCATCATCGCTTTTAATGAAGTTAAAGACCGTGTCTTACCCCTTCTAGGAGCCCTGCGAGTGCAATTAGCACGTCGATTTGAACTTATTGACGATAATGACTATCAAGTACTATGGGTCGAAAAATTCCCACTGTTCAGTTATGATAAGGAACAAGACCATTATGTTAGTGAACATCATCCTTTTACGATGCCACTTGTTGAACATATTGACCTCCTTGATACTGATCCCGGTCGTGTCCTCTCTCAAGCCTACGATATCGTGATTAATGGTTATGAAGCAGGAGGTGGCTCTATGCGGATTTATAACCAGGATTTACAACATAAAATCTTTGCGCTACTTGGTATGAGTGAAGCAGAAATAAGGGCTAAATTCGGTTTCTTTATTGAGGCTTTAGAATATGGAACCCCTCCTCATGGGGGGATTGCCTTTGGACTAGACCGTCTCGCGATGATTTTTAGTGGGACGGACAACATTCGTGATGTCATCGCTTTCCCAAAAAATCTTTCAGGAGTCTCTCTCATGAGTGAAGAACCAAATACAGTCAGTCAAAATCAACTTGATGAATTACATATTAAAATTATTGGAGGAGAAGACAATGAATAATCATAAGTTAAACATTGCCGCAATGCGTGCGACCGCGATTGATGGCACAAACAAAGCAAAAAGCGGTCACCCAGGGATGGCAATCGGTAGTGCGCCACTCATGTATACCCTATACACGAAACACTTGGTAAGTGATCCAACGAATCCAGAATGGATCAACCGCGATCGTTTTGTTCTCAGTGCCGGCCATGCAAGCATGCTCCTTTATACCACCCTTCATTTTGCGGGATATAATGTCACACTTGATGACCTTAAAAATTTCCGTCAACTTCACTCAAATACACCTGGTCATCCCGAATATGGTATGACCGATGGGGTCGATGCTACAACTGGCCCCCTAGGTCAAGGTTTAGCCCAAGCTGTTGGTCTTGCTCTTGGTGAAGCGCATTTAAACGCTTCTTATCCAGATTTTATCAATCATTACACCTATTGTTTAGTGGGTGATGGTTGTTTACAAGAAGGCATTAGTCAAGAAGCTATTTCTTTTGCTGGTCACCAAAAACTCAACAAATTGATTGTCTTCTACGATAGTAACGCCGTAACACTTGATGGACCATTAAGTA
This sequence comes from uncultured Staphylococcaceae bacterium, assembly GCA_964460405.1. Lineage (GTDB taxonomy): Bacteria > Bacillota_I > Bacilli_A > RFN20 > CAG-826 > DATESG01. Next base: position 6,522 of record CAYWQC010000016.1, read on the forward strand.
ACTCATTTGATGAAGATGTGCCAGCACGATTTATTGCTGCCGGTTGGCAGGTTTTAGCGGTGGAAAATGGCAATGATATTGACGCTATCGACGAAGCTGTGTTAGAAGCGAAAAAAAGTACTGATCGACCTGTTTTAATCATTGTAAAAACGATTATAGGTCAAGGAAGTAAGCATGAAGGAACGAGTAAGGTCCATGGATCACCTCTTGGTGAAGAAGATGGGGCACAAACCAAACTTAGTTACGGCTATAGCAATGAAGCATGGGTGATTCCTGCCTCTGTCTATGACACATTCACAAATACATTTAGAAAGCGTGGTATTGAGGCTTTCACAGCCTGGAATATCGCCCTAGATAAACTAAAAAAAGAAGATGAAGATGCATTTAATGCTTTTAAAACACGAATCAGTGGTAAGACTTCTGATTATCTTGATCAATTAGAAATGCCTGTTTTTAAAGAAGGTTTAAATGAGGCCACAAGAAAATCAAGTGGTACCTTCCTCAATATATTCAGTCAGGCTGTCCCGAGTTTGCTTGGTGGAAGTGCTGATGTTGCTAGCAGTGTCAACACCACTGTTAAAGATGAACCGGTACTAACCCCGACGACAAGGAAAGGTCGCAATATCAATTTTGGTATTCGTGAGTTTGCGATGGCCGCTATTGGAAATGGTTTAATGCTTCATGGTGGCTTACGGCCATATGTTGGCACCTTCCTCGTCTTTAGTGACTACATGAAAAATGCCATTCGCCTGTCGGCTCTTTCACACTTACCATCTATTTACGTGTTTTCGCACGATAGTGTTGCCCTTGGTGAAGATGGTCCTACCCATCAACCAGTCGAGCACCTCGCGATGCTAAGAGCGATGCCAAACGTTAATGTATGGCGCCCTGCAGATGCTTATGAGACCTATTTTGCTTGGGTCGAGGCACTAAAAGCTGATAAGACACCGAATGTCCTCGTCCTTAGTCGGCAAAATCTCCCCCTACTTCCTCACAAGCACGATCAATTAGCTGTCAGTAAAGGTGCCTATATACTTGCAAAAGAAGACAAACAACTCGATTTTACACTCATTGCTACAGGTAGTGAGGTGAGTCTTGCACTTGCTGCTAAAACGCTTCTAAGAGAAAACGGAATCGATGTTCGCGTCGTCTCAATGCCAAGCTTTGATGTCTTTAGTGACCAAGATGTCGCCTACCAAACAAGTGTCCTTGGTGAACATTATCAAAAACGCATGAGCATTGAAATGTTGACCAGCTTTGGTTGGGATCGTTTTGCCCCTCATCATATGAGTGTAGACCACTTTGGTTATAGTGCTAAAGGTGAAGATATCACCGCTTATCTAGGTTTCACTCCTGAAGCCTTAACATCAAAAATTTTAACCTTATTAGGCAAAAAATAGTCCCTATTTAGTAGTAAACCCATCACATATTCATTTCAATGAAATAGCCGATGTATCGTTTGCTATTCATCATCCTTTTATCTATAATAAAAGAGTAGGAGAACTTTTATGGCAGAGTATGTTTACATTCAAAACTATACACGCAATGGTGTGATGGGAATTTCCCACCATGTTTTTGACCAAATTGCTGAAATTGCCACCAATCAAGTCAAAGGTGCGGAAACTTTCACTCGTAAATCAACCTTCTTTGTCCATCGTCCTGCTACGTGTGAAATTAAAAATGGTCTTGTCACCGTTAAAATTTATGTTGTGATTTCCGCCGATGCTAACTTTAATGAAGTTTGCCTTAACATTCAAGAAAATGTCTCAAATTCATTGACGATGATGACTGAACTTATCCCCTTTAAGATTGGGGTAGAAGTCGTCAATGTTAATAAAAAATAACCAATGAAAACTAAATCCCCTGCTAAGAAGAAGCCGGCACTCACAGTGGCCAACTTGCTCTACCGAGTAGCGGGATTTTTTTTATTGTTACTCGCTATTACAAATATCATATTTAATGTTATTTCCCTCATGAAAGTCACTTATAGTTATGGTTATGGCTTTAGTAGCATCAGTTTTCTTTTCATGGCCTTCCACGAAATGATTGATGATATATCGCTCAGAATGGGATTAATTGTGGTCATCAGTTTCTTTATCAGCAGTATCTTCACATTCATAGCAACGGAAGTTAATCGCGCAAAACTTAAATATCTGATTGGGGGATTTATCGCTTATACAATCGATTTTCTCTTTTTGCTCATTCCTTTTCCCTATCAATTAAATGAGCGTGAACTTGAATTTTCATTGATTATACATGTGAGCGTACTAAGCGTCTTATTCATCATTATCATGATTCAGTTTCTATTCACGCATAAAGACAATGTGAATGCGAAGAGGTCACTATGAAAATATATGATGATATCCTATCTTGTCATGGAAATAACCACATAGTTGTGATAAAATTATTTGACTATGGAGCAGACACACATGATTTCACGTAACAAACAACAAGAATATGCATTATATGTTATCTACAGTGCCCTCGTGCACCGTAAAGCCGATGTTGCTTTCGAAGCCGATCAATCACTCAGTGATCTTACTGAAATTGATTATTACGAAAATGACATTTTTCTTCGTGAACTTGTCGTCAAGTCTTTGATTCATCTTGATCATATCATTAATGAAATTAGTCCCCATCTTCACAAATGGAAATTTGACCGTCTCAACATGCTATCGCAAGCTATTCTCGTCATGAGTTATGCTCACTATTACTATGTTGAAAAAATTGATAAGGCCATTCTCATCAACATTGCTGTCAAATTTGCTAAAAAATTTGTGCCAGGGGATGATTATCGATATATTAATGCCATTCTTGATCGGGTGATTGCTCATGAATGAACAATTTATTTCTGTTAGTCGTCTAAACGAATACGTTAAAAGTTATCTCGATCAGAACAAAGTTCTTAATCATGTCCGTGTTCGAGGTGAAATCTTAAATATCAAAACTTACACAACGAGTGCTTATTTTACACTTAAAGACGAAAAAGACGCGCGTATTAGTGTCGTCATGTTTTATCGTGGGATAACACACTTGAAAGAAACACTTAAAGACGGTGATGATATCATTGTCAGCGGTCAAGTTAGTCTCTATCCCAAAGGTGGAACATATCAATTGATTGCTAAAGAAGTTGAATATTATGGTGAGGGTGCTAAACTACTAGCCCTCAAAAAACTGAAAGAAAAATTAGCTAAAACTGGCATTTTTGATGAGTCAGCAAAGCGTGTTGTCCCTCGTTTTGCCACTCGGATCGGCGTTATTTCTGGTAAAGATAGTGCTGCATGGGCCGATATTCGTCAAAATATCACGAGACGCTATCCTTTAGCGGAATTATATTACTTTCCCTGTCTCGTACAAGGAAGCGATGCGCCTCAGTCGATCATTACCGCCTTTAAGAAAAGCCAAAACTACCAACTTGATGTCCTCATTATTGCGCGTGGTGGCGGTAGCAGTGATGATTTATGGGCTTTTAATGATGAAACCCTAATCCTAGAGCTTAGTCGTCGTCAAGTCCCTCTAATCAGTGCAGTCGGGCACGAAGTCGATACAACCTTGGTTGATTATGTAAGTGATCTACGTGTTTCAACACCTACTGCGGCCGCTGAACATGCCGTAGAAAATCAAGTTGATATCTTTCAAGATCTCAATATATTACTTGATCGCCTTAATTTGAGTATCAACCGTGAAATTTCGCAATATAATGAAAAACTTCATTATTTATCTTCGCGACCAGTGTTAATTGATTCACAAAATATTGTTATTCCCTATTTCAATAAAATCACCGATTTAAGCAATCGTATTGGAAGACACTTTGACCGTAGTTACCTCTATTATCATCAGAAAATCACAAACTTACTAAACACATTAAAACAAAGACAGCAAGCTATCTATAGTCATGAGGCAGAAACTTTGACGAAATTAAATGCTGGTTTAATCGCCCTTTCACCACTTAAGGTTCTTGAACGAGGTTATGCATTTATTAGTGATGAAGAAGGTAAGGTCATCAAAAATCCAAAACACATTAACATTGGGCAGAATATTATTGCCCACATGCATACACAAAAAATTGTCGCGACAGTAAAGGAGAAGAAGGAAAATGAGTGAAACAAAAACATTTGAGCAAAAAATGAAGCGTCTTGAAGACATTGTTAAGCTTCTTGAAGGTGGTAGTGTTGAACTTGACCAATCATTAGCCCTCTATGAAGAAGGTAGTAAACTAGCTAACGAATTAGCAAAAACACTTAATGAAGCAAAGATTAAGATTGAGGAAATCAACACAAAAGAATAATCTCATTAATATAGTTGTTTAATGGTTATTTATTAGTATTAAAATAGTTTTATGAGCAAAATTATCATGCATATTGATCTTAATGCTTTTTTCGCAACAGCAGAGATTATTCGTAATCCGGCGCTAGCGAATAAGCCGCTTGTCGTTGGTGGTGTAGGCCGCCGCGGTATTGTTTCGACTGCCTCTTATGAGGCAAGGGCATTGGGTATACACTCAGCGATGCCTACCTATATGGCGGAACGTCTTTGTCCTGGGCTCATCGTCTTAGCTCCTGATTTTCAATTATATAGTCGCTTATCTCGCCAATTTTTTAATTTTGTTCGACATATATCGCCCATTGTAGAGGTTGCGAGCATTGATGAATGCTATGTTGATATCACGGATACGATGAAAACTGTCAAGAATCCTCTGCAATTTTTAAGCAGTCTCCAACAAGACCTCTACAATAAGACGCGTTTAAAGTGTTCGATAGGTATTGGACCCACAAAATTTCTAGCTAAAATGGCAAGTGATTATAAGAAACCGATGGGATTAACAATTTTCCGTCGTCGCGAACTTGCCGAGAACTTATGGAAATTACCAATTAAATCTATGTATGGTGTCGGCAAGAAGACCTATCCTCGACTTGAACGACTCGGTATCAAAACAATTGGCGACCTCGCTAACAATGAAAACGAAGAAGTTAAGCACCTGTTAGGTAAGTTTTACTTTACTCTTAATGATTGGGCAAATGGATTTGGCAGCGATGAAGTTAATCCCGAACCAGACGATCCCAAAAGTATTGGTAACTCTCGAACTTTGATGAGTGATACCGATGATTACGATGAAATTCGTTCAATGATCATCTTTTTATGCCAGGAAGTGAGTGAGCGAGCCCAACACGAGAAAATGGTCGGTACCACGATTCAACTTATTCTGAAAAAATCCGATTTCACGACGATTAATCGCTCAGTTACTCTCGATAAACCAACGCATGATCTCGGGATTATTTATTTGGAAGCTATGCGACTTTTTGATAAAAATTATCATGGAGAGATGATTCGTCTTGTCGGCGTAACGCTTGCTAACCTCATTGCCAGTAATGAGGTGGTTACACAACTCTCATTATTTGATGTAAATGACAAAACGAAGAGTAAAACTGAACAAATTATCGATAACTTCAATAAAATCACCGAGAAAAAACTTCTCATCAAATTATCCGACGTCAAAAATGACGATAATACCCCTCAATAATGTTAAAATGTATGCATGGACATCAAACAAGCACTAACTAAATATCAAACTTATCTACTTGTAGAAAAAGGCTTAGTCCCAACAACCGTTAACACTTACCTTGATGACATCAGACTATTTAACCGTTATTTTTCGCACGATGACACACGTGAGTACTCTCGGCTCGAGCTTAGTGATTTTGTCGCTCTAGAAGCCCAAGAAGGCAAAAGCAGTGCAACCATTTGTCGACGGATTAGTTCACTATATAATTTTTTTCTTTTTCTTAAAGATGAAAATGAATTTTTAGATGATCTTAAGCCTGTTGATAAACCCAAGATTTCGCAGAGAATGCCTTCATTTCTTAGTATTGAGCAAGTCGATGCCCTTCTAGAAATTCCCGATATTAAAAAACCTGATGGATTACGTGATCGGGCAATGCTTGAAGTCATGTACGCTTCAGGTCTACGTGTTAGCGAACTGCTTAATCTGACGCGTGATCAAATCATTTTTGAACGTCATCTAATTAAAGTCACTGGAAAAGGCCAAAAAGAACGGATGATTCCTATTAGTGAATTCGCCCTTGAATTTTTAAAAAAATACAGCGAAGAAGTGCGTTCAAAAAACAAAGGTTCACGGACTCGCTTTGTTTTCTTGAACCGCCAAGGTAAACCTATCACGCGTCAATACTTTCATCGTAAAATCAAACAATATGCAAAATTGGCTGGTATTCAGTCTAATGTTTCTCCCCACACACTTCGCCATTCCTTTGCAACTCATCTTCTAGAAAATGGCTGTGAACTCAGAGCAGTTCAAGAAATGCTTGGCCATAGTCAGATCGCCACGACACAAATATACACACACGTGAGCAGTAAACGGATTGTTAGTGCTTACGATTTGTTGACAAATAAAAAATAATCTATAATATTATTTTTAGATGTTA
>CAYWQC010000017.1:0-12803 GCA_964460405.1 uncultured Staphylococcaceae bacterium
GCCCCCTTTGGGGGGCTTTTTTTGTTGTTTTTTATGTGTAATCGTAGTAACATATTATATTGTTAAGTAAGGAACTAGTATGAATCATCAAAAACGTCCAGACATTATTGAAAATTTCGAAATTGAAAGCGCTCCGATTTTAAAAAGAGTAGGATCGTCGCTCATCGATTTTGCTGTGTTTTTTCTATTGTTCTTTCTCATCGGTCTTGCCGTCCGGCCAATCCTCAATGCGACAATGAACATTGAAGAAACTATTCTCAACTACAATCACGCTCTCAAGCGTTCACATTTGGTCACACTTGATGAGGCCATTGCTGAGGATGAAGCCAATTTGGATGACGTTGACATTACGCAAAATTTTGTGGTTGCGACCTCTTATGCATCCGCAACCTATTATTTTTACACGCATTTTATGGCGGAACACTACCCAACAGAGACGGACAGTTATGATCACAACTGGTATTTGACTCATGTTCTAAAGCTTGGTGAAGAAGCGTCTTATTTTGAAGCGATTAGTCCTGAAGAATCGCAAATCAGACCGATGATTCGCTTTAGTGACACGCTTAGTAACTCAACAAGTGAAGACACGAGCCTTACCAGTGATGCATCTAGTGAAAGTGAACCAACATATGATCAATTTCTACCTGTTGGTGTCGCACTGAAATCAAGCACAACTGAGGAAGATATAGTGACCTTTAATCGCAATATATATAGTGATGCTATTTATGTTTTTAACGACTTAGATATTGTGAGGACTTATGCAAACACTTCGATGTTTGAAAGTGTCTTAAATATCCTGTTAGCCTCAACGATTATTTATCTTGCTATTCCCCTGTTTTTAAAGAATGGGCAAACGCTTGGCAAACTTGTTTTCAAACTTGCGCTTGTGACGAGTCATGGTTATCGTATTTCTCATTTAAAAATCTTATTAAGATATATAGTCTTTTTCATCCTCTATTTACTATCGTTTGCCATCCAACCCTATGTTGGATTTGCCCTCATGTTTATTTCGCTTACCATCGTTGTTTTTTCTAAGAAAGCACGCGGTCTTCACGAATTTATTGTATTCACACGGGTGATTGATATGAAAAAATCACACATTTATGAAGACGAAAAACACTTCATCGATATGCATCCTCATCTAGAAAGCAGTCAAACTGAATAGAGTAAATATAACTATTAATGTCTGAAAAAACTATTGAAAAAAACCGACAAGAGTTTGTCAAAAAGCGTTTTGAATTTAAAAACCCCCTCGCACGAGTGTTTGCCACAATCATCGATATTTTGTCGGTGTTTATTTTGACCACTATCGTTGCGGCAAGTGCGGGTTTTCCTATTGCGAACGCTGTTGGTTTAAGTGAATCAAGCCACCTTCTCACAATTATGCTCTACCAATCAGGCCTTTACGAGTTTGATGATAATGATTCACTCGTTCAAATTGATGAAGCTTCAAAGTTTCCTAAGGCGCTTTATTTGTTTTATGTTGATGTTCCGCTCAGTGAAGACGCTGACATTGTTAGAGGATATTCTCCCTTATTGGACGAAAGCAAAACTTATAATGATGCCGAAGCCTATTATACTTATATTTTAGGTAAGGGAAGCGATGAGACTCCCTTTGATTTTTCAATGCCAATCGATGGAGAAACACCCTGGATTATCACTGTTAAATCAGGCCACGAAGATGCAGCAAAATCGCTATATTTTACGGAAATGAAAACGAGTTTTGATATTCTATTTGCCAATGAAGATGTGATAGAGATGAACAATAAAGCGAACACAATGCTCTATGCCACTGTGGCACTATCGTTTCTTGTTTCTGCCTTTTTACTCATTACAGTGTTCCCTCTCCTTATGCGAGACGGCACAACACTCGGTAAATTAATGACAGGTACCACGCTCGCTAACAAACTCGGCTACAAACTTAGCAAACCACAGGCTTTTCTGCGGGGATTCATGGGATTCTTGATTTATTATGCACTTTTTATTTTACCGATTGGGTTTGTCTCACTTTTAATGATTGCCCTTCGTAAAGATCAACGAAGTCTTGTCGACATGATCGCTGGGACAGTTAGTCTTGATAAAAAGGCAAGTGTCGTCTATAAAGACGCCGCCGAAGAAAAGTATTATCATATCCGTCTTGCTAAAGAGCTTGTGAAAAACCGACGTCGCCGTGAACAATTACAGAGTGAAGAAGACGAAGCAAACTCTTTTAAAAAATAGTCAACAAAGAGGACTAAATTGTATATAATAACTAGATACGCGAAAATCGAGTTATCATTCCTAAGGTAAAGACATATTGAGATTGTGAGATAAATTGTCAATGTGTTATTATAAATAATAAAAGCAGAGAAACTGCGGGAGGAAATATGGAAGTTAGATTGGATAATCTATCGAAGCACTTCAAATCGGGTAATCGTCCGGTTGTTAAGGCTGTCGATCAGATGAATTTTACCATTCCTGACGGTAAGTTAGTGGGTCTTTTAGGACCTTCAGGCTGCGGGAAATCAACAACTCTTTACATGATTGCTGGTTTACACAAGCCAACCGAGGGAAAAATTTGGTTTGGTGAGACCGATGTCACCGAAGTCCCACCAGAAAATAGGGGGATTGGCTTAGTTTTCCAAAACTACGCGCTTTATCCACACTTTACGGTGCGGCAAAATATTAAGTTCCCACTTGAAAACGTGCGACCAAAACTTGATAAAGGCGAAATGGAAGCGATTGTGCAACAAATGGCAGACATTGTTGGTATCGGCGAGTTACTCGACCGCAAACCTAAGGAACTATCCGGAGGTCAACAACAACGTGTAGCAATTGCTCGTGCGCTATCTAAACGGCCACAAGTTTTACTTCTTGATGAACCTTTATCAAACCTAGACGCCCGTCTGCGTTTACAAACGCGTGAAGAAATCAAACGGATTCAACGTAACACTGGCGTGACGACAATTTTTGTCACTCACGACCAAGAAGAAGCGATGAGTATTTCTGATTTTATCGTCGTCATGAAAAAAGGTGTTGTCAATCAAATTGATGAACCACAAACCGTTTATGAAGAACCTGCTAACCTATTCGTTGCCAAGTTCTTAGGTTCTCCCGCTATTAATATTTTCGATGCGGAACTTGAAGGTAAGGTGATTTCACTCAATGGTACAACCTTTGAAAAGGGTCTTATTACTGGTAAAGGTGAATTTTCACTTTTAGATGAAAGACTTTATGATATTGCTGTCGCCGGTGGTTACAAAGAAAGTAAAAAATTATACTTCGCCGAACTTGGCGAAGACTATGTTTCGAAAGAACCGGTCGTTGAAGAAGTGGTTGAAGACAATAAAACTTTTGACTTTAAAAAGATGGTTGGTGATGTCAAAGACAAGCTAACTAAAAAGGAAAAACAAATCGCTGATGCTGATGTTGTTGTCCAAGCTAAACCAGAAAAATTAACTGTCCGCTATATTTATGATCAAATCGTTTATCACGGATATCGTGCTGACCTTGCAGACTTTGAAGAACAAGTTGGCAAACTTTATGTTGAAGCTGGTACTAATCGCCCAGTTAAAGTCGGGGTGAGACCAGAATCATTCACGCTTGAAGCAAATGACAATCCTGCAATTGAAGTTCAAGTTAAGTTTATTGAACATATTGGCAGGGACATTTCCATCGTTGGTAATGTTGTGGGTCAAAAATCAAGTATTCGTATTATTATTCCTGCCGAACAACGGCACAACATTAAAGATGAAGTTGTGAAGGTATATCCAAAACGGTATTACATTTTCGAATTAAGTGGCGAAAGGGTTAAGTAGTTCTACTACGAGGGTGAAATATGATTAAACTCAATTATTTCAAACGTAACACTGAAAAACCCGCTGATTTGGAACCAGGTAATGGCGCTCCTAACCTTAATTTAGGTGGTGGTGGCGATATCGACCGTCCCTTAAAGATTAGACAAGGAAGAAACATCCCTATTTGGGTCAAGGTATTAATTTCCTTACTCCCAGCGATGATATTCCTTACCTTCTTTACTTTCTATCCAATCATCAACACAACAATTATTGCGTTCATGGAAAATTTTGGATGGCAAAGAGGGGCAGGTTCATTTGCCTTTAGTAACTTTTTCCAACAAATTGCAAACTCCAAAGACTTGTCATTACCAGAACCTCCGGCTGAGCCGTTCTTCTCGGTAAATAACTTTGCACTTGTGTTAACTGATCGTATCTTCCTTGATGCGCTCATTAATACCGCAATCTTAACAATTATTAGTGTTCCGTTAACAATTATTATTTCTTTGCTACTATCTGTAGCACTCAATTCTATCAAACCATTACGTGGTTTCTTCCAAACCGTCTTTTTCCTTCCTTATGTGACGAATGCGATTGCGTTGGGGATGGTGTTCAACGTCTTGTTCTCTCCGGAACCGGGCGGAATTATGAACCAATTAATCACGGCTTTTGGTGGCGTTCCTCGTTCTTGGGTTGATCCTGCTGCTCACGTCTCAATCCCTGGTATTGAACAAATGAGCAAATTCTCAATGGGTGTTGTCCTTATTTCCCAATCAGTTTGGGCGGGGATGGCCTTCAAGATTCTTGTCTTTATGGCAGGTCTTGCAACCATTGATAAACAATACTATGATGCTGCCAAAATTGATGGTACTAGACGGATCCGTATTTTCCAAAAAATCACGGTACCCCTTCTTAGTCCGCAAATCTTCTACATTACGATTACGTCATTTATCGGGGCATTTAAAATGTACTCGAACATTATCTCTGTTGTCGGTAAAGGCCCACTAGACTTTGGTGGATCTGATGGTAACTTGTGGATTACGGTTGTTGGTTATATTTATAAAAACCGGCAAACCGATTTACCTCGAGCTGCTGCCGGTGCCGTTATTCTATTAATTATCGTTTTATTAATCACACTTGTGCAAATGCAAGTGTCGAAGAAACGTGTACACTACTAGGAGGAGGGAAAGATGGAAAATAAAGATAAAAAAACCGTCGAGCTTGAAGCAAGTTTAAGCGAAGAAGAGAAAAAAGCACTTGCTGAAATCGAAGCACCAGCCACTCCTAAAGAAGATGATGAAAGATTTTTACCTTCCTATGCGAAGGTCAAAAGTTTTAAGACCGTTGGCATTCTTGTTAAAATTTTAACTTATGCCTTCCTCACCTTATTTGCCTTTATTATTTTGGCTCCCTTCATCTTCATGATTTCAACCTCACTTACTGATCCTATCGCTTATAACGGCGCGATAACGTCTGGCACAGTGAGCTTGATTACCACTAGCCCATCGCTTATTAACTTCCGTGTCATTTTGTCACTCGTTGAGCCGGGCAGTGCTGCTTTTGATGCCCTTCCTGCCGATCTTAGAAACACAATTATTGGTGGGGCTATCAATTTCACACCTTATTTTATTAATACAATTATTGTCGCCGTGGTCTCAACCGCCTTTACGGTCGTTACCACTGTCATGACTTCATTCGCCTTTGCCCGTCTTGACTTTAAAGGGAAGAATGCACTGTTTGCCCTTCTTTTAGCGACAATGATGGTTCCTGGCGAAATGATGATCATTACCAACTATCAAACCACAGTTGGTCTTGGTTGGGATAATACATTCATGGCGCTTATTTTTGTTCATGGTGTATCAGTATTTTATATTTTCCAACTCCGTCAAACCTTCCAACAAATTCCCAATGAATTATTCCTTGCTGCGAAGGTCGATGGATATGGTGAATTCCGTTACCTGTGGCGCGTTATGTTGCCATTAGGTATGCCAACGGTCGTGACAATTACAATCTTAAACGTCATGGGAAGTTGGAATGCCTATATCTGGCCACAATTAATTGCCAATGGTAACAACCAAACGTTCTATAACTGGGGAATTGAATGGACAATGCGACTTGTTAGTAATGGTCTCATGAGCTTGTTCACAAGTGATTATCGTAGTTTTGATACCGTCAAGATTGCTGGTTCGATGATTATTAGTGCGCCATTACTCGTTGTCTTTATCTTCTTTAGAAAATATATCATGCGTGGTGTTTCCCGTAGTGGTATTAAAGGTTAACATTTCGCTTCTGCGAAAATGACATAAGAAAGAAAGGAGCATACACATATGCAAAACAAAAAATCGCTATTATTTGCATCAACAGCCTTGATGTTGGGTGCGCTTGCCGGTTGTGGTGGCAACTCAGGTGATACCCGTATCGTTTTTTGGACTGGGTTTGGTGGCGCTGTTAATTCAGTGTTAGAACCACTACTCGCCGAATACGAAGACGCAAATCCTGGTGTTGATATTCTTTATGAAACCAAGGGTGGTTATGATAACTTAAAGCAAGCTATCGACCTCTCTGTGAGTAATGAAGCCTATCCCCACATCGCAAACGGCTACCCTGATCATTTTGCTAGTTATATTAACTCAAATATCATGGTTATGCTTGATGGCTTTATCGCTGATGAAGAAACCGGTGTAGACATCGATGACTTCTACAGTGACTATCTCAAAGAAAACCAAGAATTGGTTTATGAAAAAAATCCTGATGGAACGACCGATAAAACAAAACCACGTACCGTCGGACTCCCCTTTAACAAATCAACCGAGGTGATGATTGTTAATGACTCATTTTTCGAAGTCATGACCGCCATCGACTCGACTGTAAAAGTTCCTGAAACCTGGGATGAAATTGCCACCATTGGTGCCAAGATTAAAACCCTCGCTAAGGACAATGGTTTTTTTGGTAAGGTTGTCGTCCGTGATGGTGATAATTTTACAACAACTGATCGTCCTTCGGCTTATGATGCCGATTTTGCTGAGACAGTCATGTTCGATTTCACTGATGTGACTGAAAGTAATTTCCGTCCTTTTAACTGGGATTCAGAAGATAACTTCTTTATTACGCTTGTTCGCCAATTTGGCGGCACATACAGTAGTGTTGGAGAAACAATTCGTGACGGCCAAATCCACTTCAATAGTGCTGAGGTAGTTACTGCATTAACGGAAATGCAAGATCTCTATAAGGCCGGTATTGTTGGTATTCCTGAAACGTATGGTGAGTCACTATTTGCCAGTAATCCTTTTAAAAAGGGCCAACTCGTTATGACAGTTTCCAGTTCTGCTGGAGTTAAGGAAAACTTACCTGATACCTATGTTGATTATCCATTTGAAGTTGGTGTCCATCCAATTCCTTATAAGACTGCTGATAAGAAGTTTGTTATTTCACAAGGAACCAACCTTGCAATTTTCCAACGGGGCAGCGCTGAAGAAAAGGCGATTGCTTGGGACTTACTAAAATTCCTTACCGTTGAGAAAAATGATGTGTTTGGTATTGATACCGGATACTTCCCAGTCACCAAAACCGCCCAAGAAGGCGATACTTATTCAGATTTCCTCAATGGTGATCCGGAAGCTCTAAACTACACCTCTGGTCAAAAAATCGTCCAAGATAGCGCCATTCTCAATAATGACACTTACATGGATGATGATGCAGATTGGATTAAGTTTGCCGATCCGGGTTTTGTTGGATCGAGTGATGTAAGACTCGAGGTTGGATATATTATGGGTAAAGTGTTTACACAAAATATGGATCCACAACGTGCCTTAAATGAAGCTTATGCTAGACTATCAAAATATGTAAATGATTAATATAAGGAGCAAAACATGAAATTTACAAAAAAAGTGACTTTGCTCAGCACTGCCCTCATTGCTCTTAGCGCCTGTGGTGGCACAAGCAATGACTTAACTGATGCTGAAAAACTCACAATCCTTCAAGATGTCGCCCAATATGTTCCACTCGTCACTGAAGCTGGAACCGGAACAGTTCTTTATAATGATGAGCTAACCGAACTCAAAGATGGTCGTGATCTCTATGTGGTTACTAGCGCCGTCCGTCAATCACAAAATGTTAGTATTTCTTGGTCATATAAAGAAGGTAATGACGGTGGGGGAAATCCTCTTGCAACCTTTGAACTAAGAGATAATGATGAAACAACAAAAATTGCGCGTCCTGCTTATCCAGAATATGATCTTTTGATTGACTCAGCTGGTAATGACATTAGTGTTGTTCCACCAATTCAAGCTGCACAATTAAAAGCGACACTTTCACTAGGTGAAGTTGAACACACAACCGCCTATAACATTTGGCTATATCCACAAATGAAGATTGAATGGAAAGAACTAGATGTGATTCGTGAAACAGAAATCAGCGCCATTGTTGGTGCCCGTGGTTATGTGACGAGCATTTATCCAGATTATGACGCCATTACCATTCAAGATGGTGATTACGCCCTAACACTTTATAAAATGCAATCCTATTCAGGCACTGTTGCTATCGGCGACTTTGTCGAAGCCGCTGGTTCATGGAGGCCATATAATGGCTTAGCCGAAATCGGCTGGATCAAGCGCTTTAATAAAGCCGACCCAGCAGAATTTGGTGCAGAACTTCCAACAGTTCATACCTTTACACCTGCTGACTTTAAAGAATGGTATGATGCTGATGGTCCAACCGAACAATTTACCACTGCCTTATTTGATTTTGACAGTGCAAGAATTAAAATCGATGAACCTATGACAATTCTTCGCGCGGAAGATCGCGAAAATAATGAAATTGCTTTAAGTGAACTTCCAGTCGGAAACACACACGCCAACATTATTCTTGGTGCCACTGTCGGGGAAGAAACTGTTGAAATCAAACTGTCACTTTCTTACCATATTGGTACGGCCGCCCAACAAGCGATTAAAGACAAAGTCATCGCCGCTGGTCTTGGAGCTGAAGTCCAATTCGATGGTATCTTAAGTTGGTACAACGAACCAGTCCTTGGCCCAATGGGTGCTGAAGACATTATCATTGTTGAATAAGCTTTAATGCTGATATAGAGGGGTGCAAAATTGCACCCCTTTACTTTTAAAAAAATAGTTATTTTCATTGAAAATTGTCATCGTTTGTTATATTCTATTTTAGAAATACGGACCGTTAGCTCAGTTGGTAGAGCAGCTGACTCTTAATCAGCGGGTCGCAGGTTCGAATCCTGTACGGTCTACCATTCAAAAAGGCATGTCAAGAGATATGCCTTTTTTAATTGACAAAATCACAAAAAATAGCACATTTTACCGATATATCATGTATAATAACTTTGTTAAAAGATTTAGGAGGAAAACATGGAAATTAAGAAATCTTTTCTGTCTGTAGATGGGAATACCGCTGCGGCGCTTGCTGCGTATAATTACACAGATGTTGCGGCTATCTACCCAATTACTCCATCTTCACCCATTGCCGAATTGATCGACAAATACTCATCCGAAGGAAAAATCAACTTCTTTGGTACAAAAGTTAAAGTTGTCGAACTTCAATCCGAAGGTGGTGCAGCTGGTGCTGTTCACGGCGCTTTACAAGCTGGAACTCTTGCCTCAACTTACACAGCCTCACAAGGCTTGCTCTTAATGTTACCCAACATTTATAAGTGGGTTGGCGAATTACTCCCAGCCGTTTTACATGTGCCTGCTCGTTCAATCGCGAGTAGAGCTCTTTCAATTTTTGGTGATCACCAAGACATTTATGCGGTCCGCCAAACTGGTGTGACAATGCTTTGCTCTCACTCTGTTCAAGAAGTTGCAGACTTAGCTAACGCCGCACACTTAATTGCCCTTGAAGCAAGTGCCCCAATGTTACACTTCTTTGATGGTTTTAGAACATCACACGAAATTCAAAATGTTGAATTTGTTGACAACGATGTGTGGAAGAATCTTGTTCCCCAAGATGCAATTGCACGCTTTCGGGCCAGAGGACTTAATCCACATGGCAATGCCGTTACTCGTGGTGGAGCCGAAAATGATGATATTTACTTCCAAGGTAAAGAAGCACAAAACTCCCACTTCGGTCGGATTGTGGAAATTACTGATCGGGTGCTGGCAAAAGTCAGCGAAGTGAGTGGTCGTACATATGCCCCATTCGTCTATGTTGGACACCCACAAGCAGAAAAAGTTATTATCGCGATGGGGTCTGTTACAGAAACCATTGGTGAAGTCATTAGTGACCTTAATAAAAAGGGCGCAAAACTTGGCCTTATTAAAGTTCATCTTTATCGTCCATTCAGTGCCAAGCACCTTGTCAAGGTGTTGCCAGCAAGTGTCAAAAAAATTGCTGTCCTCGACCGGACCAAGGAAATGGGTGGTGTAGGAGAACCTCTCTACGTTGATGTGATGACCGCTCTTGAGCAAGAAGGTCGGCGTGTCGATGTGATTGTTGGTGGCCGTTATGGTCTATCAAGTCGTGACACACAACCTAAACACATCAAAGGTGTGTTTGACTTCCTTGACAATAAACCATGGCATTCATTTAGTGTTGGCATTATTGATGATGTCACTCATCTAAGTGTCCCATGGGATGAAGATTATCATGTCGATCATGAATATAGTGCTTGCTTGTTCTATGGTCTAGGTAGTGATGGTACGGTTAGCGCCAACAAATCAAGTATTAAAATCATTGGTGACGCAACAGGACAATATGCTCAAGCTTATTTTGCTTACGATTCACGTAAGGCTGGCGGTCCAACCCGTAGTTATCTCCGCTTTGGCAAAACTCCAATTCATTCGACTTACTACATTGAGAACGCGAACTTTATTTCCTGTTCACAAGATGCATATCTCTATAAATTTGATATGATTAAAAACTTGAAAAAGGGTGGAACCTTCTTATTAAATAGCTCAATGAGCGATGAAGATGTTAAGAAGGCACTACCAAATCGAGTTAAATATCAATTGGCTAAGAAAAACGTTAATTTCTATGTGATTAACGCTAATAGCATTGCTCGTGAACTCGGACTAGGTCGTCACACTAATACTATTCTCCAATCCTCATTCTTCTATCTTAACCCCAGCATCATGCCTTACGAAAAGGCCCTTGAATGGATGAAAAAGTTTGCGAAAAAGACTTATGCTCGCAAGGGTGAAGAAGTCGTTAAACAAAACTTTGATGCCATTGATGCCGGCGCTAATGGTCTTAAGAAGATTGATATTCCTGCCGATTGGGCCGATCTCAAGCCATTACGTGAAGTGACACTCACAGGTGATAAATATTTTGATAAGTTTGTGATGCCAATTGACAACCTCGAAGGCTACGACTTACCAACGAGTGTATTTACTGATGAAGAATTTGGTCTTATCGATGGATCAATGAAAAATGATGTGACCTTCAGACAAAAACGTCGTATTGCTGATATGGTCCCACATTGGGATAAAGACAACTGTATTCAATGTAATACTTGTTCGCTCGTTTGTCCTCATGCAACGATTCGCCCATTCTTACTCGATGAAAAAGAAGTGGCTGGTCTTCCTGAAAATGTAAAAGACGATCACCTTAAAGCTGTTGGTGGTCCTAAAGTTGCAGATCTGAGATTTAGAATTCAAGTATCACCAGAAAACTGCGTTGGTTGTGGTCTATGTGTGGCTGAATGTCCAGGCAAGGGCGGTAAAAAGGCCTTGCAAATGGTTGAAGCGCGCAATGAATGGCAATATGAACCAGCAGCAGATTACCTCTATAAACAAGTCACCTACAAAGCCGACAAATTCCCACTTACTGCTCCTAAAGGTGTTGGATTCCTTATGCCTTATATGGAAATTAGTGGTGCTTGTGCTGGGTGTGGCGAAACGCCATACTACCGTATCGCAACGCAACTATTTGGCGAAGATATGCTCATTGCAAATGCAACTGGCTGTTCGAGTATCTACTGTGGTTCGACTCCAGGAACACCATTCACCACAAATGGAAACGGTGATGGTGTAGCATGGGCTAACTCATTGTTCGAAGATAATGCTGAATATGGTTTCGGTATGAGACTTGCAAACGATTATAAACTTTCATTGATTGCTAATGTGTTAAAAACTGAAAAAGACAAGGTCGAAGCACGTTTAGCTGAACTCATTGATCTCTACTTAGAAAACGTTAAAAACCGCAAAAAAGTCCGTGAATTCCTCCCAGAATTACTCGAACTTATTGAAAAGTCTGCCAATGAAGCCATCAAGGAAACACTCAAATATAAGGACGACTTCCTTGACAAATCCGTATGGATTATTGGTGGAGACGGATGGGCCTATGACATTGGGTTTGGTGGCCTTGATCACGTCTTAGCTAGTGGTGCAAATGTTAATATTCTAGTTCTTGACACTGAAGTCTACTCTAACACCGGTGGTCAAATGTCGAAAGCTAGCCAAGCTGGACAAATTGCAAAATTCGCTGCCAGTGGTAAAACTGGTGCGAAGAAAAACTTAGCAATGATGGCGATGGCTTATGGTGATGTTTATGTTGCCCAAGTCGCATTAGGGGCCAACCCAGTTGCGACCCTCAAAGCTTTCCATGAAGCAGAAGCTTATGAAGGCACTTCACTGATTATCGCTTACTCACCATGTACCGAGCACGGTATTAAAGGTGGATTAAGCAACCATATCCAAGTGGAAAAGAAAGCAGTTGCTTCCGGCTACTGGCCAATCTTCCGCTACGATCCACGGCTTGAAAAAGAAGGAAAATCTCCATTACAAATGGATAATGTTAGAGAACCTGATTATACACAATTCCGTGAATTCGTTATGGGTGAAACCCGCTTTAGTCAACTTCCAGTCGTTAACCCAGAAAATGCAGAATTCCTCCTCAAAAAGAGTGAAGATGATGCAAGAAAACGTTACGACCGTATTAAGAAGTTTGCCTAATTAGACACTATCTTTATAAGACTAGGCCAAGTGGCCTAGTCTTTTCTTTTCTAGTGTAAAAGAAAAGCCCATCAGGTATTGAGGAGTTTATTTGACAAATGATCGGAACGATGAGAGTTGA
>CAYWQC010000018.1:0-12614 GCA_964460405.1 uncultured Staphylococcaceae bacterium
GGCTTTTCAATGCTTAATTATGTTTTTTAAATATGACTAATTTCACGATATTATCAGACGTAATTGCTCGAATTCAATGATTTAGAAATTTTTTATCGACAAATGTTTATATAAAAAACTTTGGGTTAATTATATATAAAAATCTATGTATCAAGTCAATTAATATATTGAAATGTAAACATTGCACCGATACACTAAAACTACAAAACAAAGTCTGAGGCGAAATAATGTCATTTATTTTTAATCGCGCTGACCGATATATTGAATTAAAGCTCCTTGAATGTGGGCGCGAGAAATGTATTCCTAATAAAAAGTTTTCGTTCACTCCTAAAACCTACTATGTCCTCCACTATGTCCTTAGTGGTCAGGGTACCCTAGAGATGGAAGGAAAAACTTACAAGTTAAAGAAGGGCAGTGCTTTTCTCATTCCCCCTCGTTATATTCCTCACTATTATCCTGATAAACATGATCCGTGGACGTATGTGTGGATTGGTTTTGGTGGTCTTAACGCTGAACAATATATGGAACGTGCGCATCTCAGTTTAAAACAACCCATTATTCATGATAATAATGAGCAAACACTACGCTATCTCTTAGAAAAAACACACGTGTCTTTTCTGGACACAGGCTATCTTGGTATGAATTGTCTAGGTTTATGCTATCAAGTGATGGCCGCTCTTATCAAAATCGGTCATCGCGTTGCTGATAATATCCCACAACCTGAGCGTCATGTGAATGCTGCGCGTGACTATATCATGAATAACTATCAATTCAATATCACGATTACTGATATTGCTAGTAACGTGGGTGTGACAACCAATTACTTGGCGAATATCTTTAAAGATATTATCGGATTTAGTCCCAAACAGTTTCTCACCAATATAAGGATTACGCGCGCGTGTAATCTTCTCAGAATTAATCAATATCCCATCAAAGATATTGCTAAGTTAGTGGGTTATGCCAATCAACTCCACTTCTCTAGTGCTTTTAAAAAAATGATCGGTGTTTCTCCACTTGAGTACCGGCGAAAGGAAGAAGAATTAAATGAAATTAGCTAAATTACCAATGATGTTGACACTTACCGCCCTTATCCTTAGTGGATGCGGCTCTAGCTCCAGTCAAACGAGTGAAGAAGGTGTAAGTTTTTCCGATACACAAACCGACTTTGAGCCGATCATAGGCAGTCGCAACAATGACGAGGCGTATGACTATGATGCTATTATTGTTAATCCTGTTGATGATCTTCGCCAAGACTTTGCGATGGGCATTGATGCTTCGATGGTCAAAACGGTTGAAGAAAATGGCGGTGTCTACTATAACAAAGAGGGCCAAGAACAAGATGTCTTTCAAATTTTTGCCGATCATGGTGTGAATTTTTTCCGTGTTCGCATTTGGAACGCCCCCTACAATCTCCTTGATGATCCTTATGGAGGGGGAAGCGTTGATGCAAGCGAAGCCATTGCAATGAGTAAAAGAGCCCAAGCAGCGGGGATGAACGTCATGGTTGATCTTCACTATTCGGATTTTTGGGCCGATCCTGAAAAACAACGGACACCAGCAGCGTGGGCAACTAAGTCGGAAGCGGACTTACAAAGTGCAGTCGAACAATTCACCACCCAGACACTCAATAGTTTTAAAGCTGAAGGTGTAGCAGTACAAGCCATTCAAATTGGTAATGAAATTAATAACGGTATGCTCTACCCCATTGGGAAAATAGATTGGGGTAACAGTAGTGGAAGTTTTGTTACTCTCGCAAAATTACTAAAAGCGGGTATTCGAGGGGCGAAAGCAGCGATGCCGGACATTTATACAGTTATTCATCTTGCTAATGGTGGATCATGGGATGAATTTAGTGCCTTCTTTACAGCCCTAGACCGTAATGATGTTGATTATGACATTATCGGCGCTTCTTATTATCCTTATTATCATGGTAGTCTTGAAGCCTTAAAAAATAACCTCAACAATATTGCTGAAAACTTTAATAAACCAGTCATTATTGCGGAAATGAGTTATGGCTTTACGAATGATTATAATGCGTATACTGCGAATATTTATAATGTTGAGATGGAAGAGGCGGGTAAATATAAAACGAGTATTCAAGGTCAAGCCACTGCCATCCACGATGTCGTCCAAATTCTTGCAGATGTCCCTAATCAAATGGGATTAGGCATCTTTTATTGGGAACCAGCCTGGTTACCTGTCGCCAATGCTGGCTGGGCCACTGCTGAGGGTCAAGCTTGGATTGAATATGGAGACGCTAATGATGCTAGTAATGTCGGACAGTTCAGTGATGGTCTTGCCACATGGTCTAATCAAGCATTATTTTCGTATACCGGCAAGGTGCTTCCTTCAATCCAAACATTCAATCTTCTCCGTGGCAATCAACGCCGCGTAACCGAAGTAGCGGCTAGGGTAAGAACAACAAGTATTGATATTACCCTGAATGCTGCTAACAACGAAACCCTTCCTACTACTTATTATGTGGAGACAAATCTTGATGCTGTCCGGCAAATGCCGGTGACATGGAACTTAGATGATGTTGACCTTTCTGTTCCTGGTGTTTATCAAGTAACAGGTCAGGTCGTTGAACGCTTTAATGTCACGGCAAATGTTACCGTCATTCAAAACTATGTTGTTGATCCTGGTTTTGAAAATCAAAGTATGCGCAGTGATAATCTTGGTGAACCTTGGGTGGCATCTACCACCACACATAGTAACCCCAGAGATGTCCTACGTCTTAACCGTAAAGCGCAGGATATTCGCACAGGACTCCAAGACTTAAACTGGTATCATTCCCGTGATCGCTTCCATTTTAAGGCCAGTCAAACCATCACCTTAGAACAAGCAGGTACGTATCAATTGACGGCCTACGTGATGGCGGTCGCGCCTAGCGAGATTGCCCATGAGCAATTAGATATCTTCGTCACATTACCGGGTGATGTTACCCGTCGCTATGACATGAAATCACTCATTCGAGGTTGGGGGACGCCCGCACAATTTTATATGGAAGGGACAATCCAAGATATTGATATAAACACTAATGATACGATTACAATTGGCATTGAAGGCATCGCCGCAGCCGGAGCATGGGGCCATGTTGATGACTTCGAACTCGTCAAGTAATAAGTGAGGAGCGTTATGAAAGATAAACTCATTCTTAATCTTGTTCATCGTCCGGAGATGGTGCCGGAATATGCCGAAAAAGTCACAGGACATGGTAAAACAGAAAATATTGGTGATGAAAAACTATTAACGGAATCACTCGATATTTTCATCCTTCAGCAAGACATTGCCCACCGTAATGGTCTAAAAACGACCATTCAGATGACGTATGCAAGTCTATTTAATGATGAGACTGTCCGCCTTGCTAAACAACATCACGAGATGTATGGTGATGAAATTTCCTTGACCCTCCTTGGGCTTCCCTGTCAACAATTCCGAGATAAATATCAAACCAAAGACTTCTGCATTTGGATGTTTACGATGAAGGATAAAATGAGTATTGTCGACGATGTATTTTCGCTGTTTTATGACAAGTTTGGCTTTTATCCAGAATCAACAGGATCTTATTATTTGGATGCCGATTTGATTAACTATATCAAACAAAAATATCCTAGTGTGAAAGCCGCGATTGCAACTTGCTGGGAAGAGGGACCAAAGGCATATCACACAACAAATAATAGTTGGTATACCTTTATGGATGGTGGACCATGGAATCCCTGGATACCCAGTCGTGTCAACACCCATGTCCCCGCCCAAAACAGGGAGGAAGACAGTGGCATTGTTGCCATTCCCCATTTGAGCCGTGACCTTAATGCCTGTTTTGATGGCAATGGTTCAAATTTTGGCACCCATCCTCAAAACGTCTTACGGGGGATGATTTATCAAAATAATGAGCTTCCTTATTTATTTAATCTCATTGATCAATATCACCACCTTGCTAAATATAATCGCGGTTATGCCTACAACATGATGTTCGTGGGTCCTGGTTGGATGAACAAGATGGGACGATGGGAAGCGCCTTATGAACTATTAGTTAAGGCTTATGAAGATGGCGTAGGTTATTATGGCGACCTCAAGAAAAAGGGGTTACTAGTTGACATGACAATGAGTGAATTTGCCGATCATTATCGCGCGACAAAATCATACCACGAACCGGAAGTGGCTTTATGGAACGATATACTCTATGGTGGAGGCAAACAATATTTTTGGTACTTAGACCCCTATTTCCGTACATGTGTTGACCTCAATCAAGGGGGTGCACTCATTGATTTAAGACCTTATGTGGCTAAACTTTATCGCCCTGTTGGCATTGATACACCACGTGTCACTGATGCGAGTTACCCCTATCTCATTCAGGCCAACTATCGGGCGGGTTATTTCACTCACTATGCAGGGGAAGGCACGCTCAAATCGACAAAAGTTCAATATGAAGGTGAAGAAATTGATCTTGCCTTATGTCGTACCAAGGCTATTCATATCGATGACAATCAGCGACGCATCATCCGTCTTGATCCGATTGATATTGCATTTAGAAATTTGAATATCACTATTGCAACCGATATTATTTTTCCACAAAACACAGGTGAAATCACTTATGTTCGTAAAATCATAAAGACCAGCAATCCTGAAGCCGTCGTCGAATTTAATGATTATATTACGGCAACATATGGGACGACTGAATATCCTGAAGACATGAAAAAAGTGACACTATCCCTTCGGGGTGGAAAAGAAGAAAGTCACCTTGACTACTATTATCAAAACCGTAGCGCACAAACTGAAGGAGGACAAGCAATCGCAGTTGTTCCTCCGGTTGAAACACGGGTGTTAATGCGGGGAGAGGGTGACTATCAAGCATATTATGTCGAAGGTTATGCTTTCTCACCGATGTTTACACTTGGCATCAAACAATCACTTAAAGTTGGGGAGGAGATGCACACATGGCTCAAGCTAGAAAAGGCCGATTAAACTATCGTTGTCCCGCCTGCTTCATGCGCGATATTGATGTTGATATGTTTTATGACGTCGATAAACAAGAGTATTACTGCCTACGTTGCAACTATGTAGGTAATGAAGAAGATGTCCTCGCTAAAAATGAAATGGCGCGCTTCCGTTATCGGCATATTGCAACACGGATCACCCACTATCCTGATGACGAGGAGGGTGTATGAACGACCATAAGGCAATCACCATTCTTAAACAACAACGGCACTATTTTACCAATCGTGGTGTTTTTGAAGTTGAAGAAAAATCGCGAGCCAACTATGTCACGAGTATTGATAAAGAGATCGAAGACAACATTAAACAAGCGCTAGCAAACGCTTATCCTTCTATTGCCTTTGTTGGTGAGGAAGAGGTAAGCAACGCTCACTTTGACACGTACTGGTTACTTGATCCGATTGATGGCACACAAAACTTTATTAAACGTCAGTATCCTTCGATGATTTCACTCGCTCTTGTTAGCAAGGGAAGGGTGACTTTTGCCGTCATTTATGATCCTTATTTTGATGATGTGTATCACGCAGAGTTGGGTAGGGGGGCATTTTTAAATGGGCTGCCTATTCACGTCAGTGATAGTCCACTAAATAAAGCCATTATTATGGTGGGTACATCGCCTTATAGTCGCCAACTGAGTCACGCTACTTTTCAACTCGCTCACACATTATTTGATCACGCTAGTGATATTCGTCGCAGTGGCAGTGCCTGTTATGATCTTGTTCAAGTGGCGTGTGGACGTGCGGATGCTTATGTTGAACTATTTGTGCATAGTTGGGACTACGCTGCCGGATATTTACTCGTCAAAGAAGCCGGGGGGCAGGTCAGTGATATTAAAGGCCAATCACTAGATGATATGAAAATTGGCACCACGACAATCGTGGCAAGCAATCAACATCTTCACCACCAATTAATTCATCTTACTAAGGAGAGCTTGTCATGACTCACTTTGTTTATGGTATGGATATCAGCAGTCTACCAAGCCTCATCAAACAAGGATTAAAGGCTTTTAAAAATGAAGAAGAGGTACTTGATGTTTTAAAAGACTCGGGAGTAAATACGATTCGTCTTCGTCTTTATGTTGACCCCTTTACCCGTGAAGGTCTTCCCTATGGTGGTGGACAAAATGATTTGGCTAGCACCGTCGCTTTTGCCAAAAAAATACGCGATAAGGGCTTAGATATTTTACTTGATTTTCATTATTCAGATTTTTGGGCAGACCCAGGCAAACAAACCTTACCTAAGGCATGGGAAGGACAAAATTTTGATACCTTGACACAACAAATATATGATTATACTCGTGAAGTACTCATGACTTTTAAGCAAAATAGTATTGTGATTAAATATATTCAAACAGGTAATGAAATCACCAATGGCATGATGTGGCCCGCCGCAAAGTTATATGAAAAAGACACTAAAATTGCCGGAGGATTTACTCGGCTAGGGCGACTATTGAAAGCCGCAAAAGACGCGATTGATGAAGTGATGCCACATGTAGAAACAATCATCCATCTTGATCGGGGTGGTGATAAAGCACTATATCAGGACTGGTTTACTCATATCAATAACACGGGTTTAGCATATGATGTGATTGGCCTTTCTTACTATCCTTACTGGCATGGAAGCCTCAAGGATTTAAAAGAAAACATTGAAAATATAAGGATCAATTTTGCTAAAAAAGTTATGGTGATGGAAACCGCTTATGCCTATAAAGATGAGATTAAGGATGCCCCACTCGTGATGAATACACAACAACTCAACACCCAAGATGGATGGCCTCCTTATCCTTTCACTCAAAAGGGACAACTCGACTTTATGAAGGACCTCCTCACTATGCTCTTTGATCTTAAAGTTGAGGGTTTATTTTATTGGGAACCTGCTTGGCTTTATGTGAAAGGCGATACTTGGGCCACTAAAGAAGGTCGTGAGTATATCAAAGAAACCGACAAAAAAGATGGTAATGAATGGGCCAATCAAGCCTTATTTGATGAGGATGGTCAACCTAATCCTGCTCTTGCCGTCTATCAAGATATTAAAGGAGAAAAAAGATGAAGCACAAACGCTATTTGTATCTCACCCTCTTATCAACTCTACTAGCCAGCTGTGGTGCTGGAGGCGGGAGTGATAAAATTACACTGACACTATGGGAGGACATTAACAACCATGAGATGTTAGGCGTCCTCATCGACCAGTATGTTGCAAATTACAAGGAACAATATCCGCTTGCACCAGAATTAGACATTGTCCTCTATGATGAAAAAGAGCCTAAAGCGGTGTCTGATTTAACCTTGCAAGGACCAAGCGGACAAGGACCAGATGTCTTTGCCTTTGTCCATGATACCCTTTCAAGTGCAGTCACTAATGATTTGATTGCGCCTAACGTGTATGCAAGCGAGACCATTGCTAATCATTCTAGTGATTCTATTGCCGCTTTTACGTATCAAGACCAACTATATGGCTACCCTATCACCGCAGAATCGATGACGATTATGTATGATCAGTCTGTCCTTTCTGAGAGTGATGTGAGTAGCATGGAAAATCTCAAGGCTAGTGGTGAAAAACTTGTCCTCGACGTAGCGAACACGGATTCAAGCGCTTATTACACATTTAGCTTAAGTAATGACGCGATTTTGTTTGGCGAAGATGGTACGGATAAAACTAGTCTTAATCTTGCCACCCCCAACGCTGTAGCTAACCTTGTTGATCTAACAAGCCATTACCGCGACACCATTATTAATCAAACCCCAGATAGTGCTATCGCCATTATGAATAGCGGCGAAGCAAGCGCTGTCATCTCTAGTCCATATTTATGGGCCTCATTTAAACAATTATTAGGTGATAACGCCGCGATTGCACCACTCCCAACGATGAATGGTCAAGCGCAACGTCCCTTTAGTGGTTATAAGGGATATGGGGTATCTCGTTATAGTGAACATCCATATTTAGCGCACGATCTTGCTAAATATCTTAGTGATGAATTTGCCCAACGTTATCGTTTCCGCCAGTTAGGCATTATGCCAACATTCCAAAGTGATACCATCGCGACCGAAGTTGATGAAGATCCAGTCAGTCGTGTCTTTGATGAATCACTCAGTTATTCCTTAGTCATGCCAAATATTATCGCTATGGGCTCATTTTGGGCCCCGATGAATGACGCTGTTACCGAAATTTGGAATCTTGGGGAAGAGGCAACAACGGTTAACGTTGAAGCGATTCTTATTGAAGCCACCAATGATATTAAAGCTAGTATTTAACAATGAAAAAGGTTAAGCCAACACCAACAAAACGTCATTATCAAGATTTTATCTTGTATCACTCACGCTGGTATGCCCGCCTTATTTACCCATTTGTTGCTTTTAAACGTGTGTATAAGGACGCGGATAAGCAGGGAAAAACGGCGTTGATTTTATCAACATGTCTTATTGGTGGAGGCAAATTATTGTATGGATTGTTTGAAAGTTTTGTCCTTGGTGTTTTGTTGAGTGTTGCCTATCTTATCTATTTTATTTCTGTCGGTTATCAACATTTAGTGGGGACAATCTCCTTATCATTCTTCCCGATGTGGAGTATGCCTCTAGTTTTATTCATCGGCTTACTGATTTATTTATACCTCACATTTACTTCAACGCTTTTTCTCGTTGAGTCTCTCAATGAGGGAGGCAGTGTTCCCCCTTCACCACTGTTATCATGGGTGAGAAAAATGAGACAAAAGATTACCATTCAACACAAAGTCATTGCGCATACGTATCGGCAAGGTACGGCCCGGACGAGGCGACATTTAATCGTGGGATACCTCCTTCCTTTTCTCCCCTTCTACTGGCGAAAACAAGTGATTAGAGGCACGACCATTCTTTTGAGTCTGGCCGCTTATTTGACGTTCATGATCATTCAAGGCGGGGCTAGTTTAATGAATATGATTGGTTTATCTAATTATATAGGTGACCGCCGTCAACCACTTGTTTACGGCATTATTGCTGTGATATTTAGCGTCTATATGCTCTATATATACGTGAATGCTCAGCAACAAAATGTCAAGGCGGAAAACGCCCTTCTTAATGGGCGTAAAGTCTTAACCTTCCGTGAAGAAGTTGAACAATTAAAAAACAAGAGCGCCTATCAAATCATGTTATTTATTCCTATCATTGGGGCGCTACTCTTTACGGTTATTCCCCTTGTATTTATGATTTCGCTTGCCTTCACTAACTATAATATCGCAACAGGTGTTGGTATTAACCGCTTTATGTGGACGGGCTTTGAAAGTTTTAAGAAGTTATTTGATGGGGGTACAAATTTTGCCGCCTTTGTTAATGTGTTTAACTGGACGATGGTGTGGGCTTTCTTTGCGACTTTCACGACATATTTTGGTGGCTTCTTTTTAGCGCTTCTTATCGCCAAGAAGACGGTGAAGTGGAAAAAGGTGTATCGCTCACTGTTTGTGATTGCGATGGCGATTCCACAATTTGTCTCCTTACGTGTCATGTATTCGATGTTTCATGATTATGGACCTATCAATGCCATTTTGACGAGTATGGGCGGGGATCGTGTATTGTTTTGGGGTGATATCAACACGGCTAAAACGTTGATTATTCTTGTTAATATGTGGGTCGGTATTCCCTACTTTATGTTATTGATTTCCGGGCTCTTACTCAATATTCCTAAAGACTATTATGAAGCCGCTGAAATCGATGGAGCCGGGAAATGGGCGATATTTAGAAAAATCACCTTTCCTTATATTTTATTTTCAACAACGCCGTTATTAATCACGAGTTTTGTTGGGAATATTAATAACTTTAATGTCATTTGGTTGCTGACCAATGGCGGGCCAATGGGCCAAGGAACGGGTGGCGTTGCTGGGGGAACTGATATTTTTATTACGTGGCTCTATAAATTAACCATGTATAACCTTAATGTTGCCGAATACGACATTGGCGCGGCGATTGGTATTATTATGTTCATTATTTCGAGTGTCATAAGTCTTGTTATCTTCCGTAATACCGGCGCTTATAAAAAAGAAAGTGAGTTCCGCAAATGAGAGAAAATAATCTAGCAAGCAAAATCAAAAAAGCACGGCGGGCTAAGTTTTTCTCGTCAATTTGGAGCAATGTCTTGATTGGTGTTCTTGTCATCATTTGGATGATGCCGATTGTCTGGGTGATTGCCAACAGTTTCAGAGTGGAGCCAGGACTCATTTCGTCAACGTTCTTCCCCACAAGTTTTACATTTGAAAACTATGTTACGCTTTTTACCTCGACACGCTATCAATATACGAAGTGGGTGTGGAACACATTACAAATTGCCGTCCTCAACACGATATTGACAACTTTCTTTACTTTACTCACTGCCTATTCACTATCTCGTTTCCGTTTTAAATCACGAAAACCTTTGATGAATATTTCTCTTGTTTTAGGGATGTTTCCCGGATTTATGGCGATGGTGGCCGTCTATTTGATTCTCAATCTTCTAGGACTGATTGGTAATAAGTGGGCGCTCCTCCTTGTCTATGTTGCCGGTAGTGGGCTTGGCTTCTTTGTGTCAAAAGGATATTTTGATACGATTCCTAGTGATTTAGATGAGGCGGCCATGTTAGATGGCGCTAATCAATTCCATGTTTTCTTCAAGATTTTTCTACCCATTGCTAAACCAATCATTATTTATACGGCCCTCATGGCATTCATGGCGCCATGGAGTGATTACATTCTCGCTGGTCTTATTCTACGTAACCCCAGTGAAATGACAGTCGCGGTCGGGCTATATAACATGACGGCAACGAGTAGTGATATGTTGCAGAACTTCACCATATTTGCAGCAGGATCACTCTTTATTGCCATCCCAATTGTCATTCTTTATATTGCATTACAACGCTTCATGATTGAAGGTATTTCAAGTGGAGCGGTCAAAGGATAAAGGAGGTAAATATGATTTTATCCAAATATAAAAAGGCGAGTCTATTTCTTGTTTTACTTGCCTCATTAACATTGAGCGCCTGTGGTGGGTCATCAAGTTCGGAGCCCCTAAGCCAAGCACCCACAAGCGACGTGGAGGCAACCTTAACACTAGAAGATCTCGTGATTAAGGTCAATGACACAGTTCCCCTTAATCCCATCTTTAATCCCAGCAGTGCTGCGACAGCGATTACCTATGAGATTGAGGATGAAAACATTGTCGCCATTTCCCGTAGTGGCATTCTCAGTGGCCTCGCTGTTGGTGAAACAAATGTCACCGCGACCAGTCAAAATAACTTGAGTGACACGTTCAATGTGGTCGTTGAAGAAAGTGATGAAGTGCCTTTAACGACACTCGAACAATTTAATGTTTATGGAGAATTTGAAGAGGTCACTGTTCCAGGTTGGCGTATGACGGGCACGACTGCAGAGGCCCATATTCCTGAAGTCGACGTCGACCGTGAACAGGAAGATATGTCCCTTAAACTTTGGGCGGGTGATTATGATGCTGAAGATGAAACCGCAAGTGTCATTGATTTTACCTTGACCCTGACTTATGATGGCATCTTTACTGCAGGTGATTATACACTTTCATTTGATGTGGTTGGCGTGGTCAACGACATTAGTGTCACGCTTGAAGGCGTCACGTACACGAAAAGTGCTGGCGATATTTCTATTTCTGGAGGCGATTATCGTAGCAATTACTTTGAGTTTACTCTCAGTAGTGATAAGGCCCTTGATTTAGCATTTGTCTTTTATAGTCCCGGTACGCAAACTAACTGGGGGTTCTTAGACAGTGTTAAGATGAATGAAGGACATATTAAACCAGACATTCCTGAAGAACCTGATGATGGTAATTATCTTGCCGATGGCAGTTTTGAAATCGCCGGTAGTCAGGCAGAGTGGCTAGATGCGAGCACTAATGAATTCTTGGCTTGGCAAATTGAGGGCACACTAAGAAGTGAAGAAAGCGTCACACTCGATACAGCTTGGCCTCGTGATCGCGATGTTTCACTCAAATATAATTATTGGCCAACAACGACAAATACTGAACGGCCAATTGGTGATGTGAAAGTATTTCAAACCTTTACCCTAGACACACAAGCAACCTTTGATCTTAAGTATTATGTCGCGGGTGGTGGTATTAGTGATAGTGATATTTATATTTTAGTGGATGGTACGGAAGTATACCGCTCACTTATCCCCAATCATGATCCTTATAGTCTCATTGAGTTAAACGACATTCTCATTGATGCGGGTGAAATTGAGTTTGGCATTCATATTCAAGAAGATGCCCAAACGTGGATTCACCTTGATTATATGTTACTGACATTAGCGGAATAAATAAGACAAGAAGACGGCCCTCATCTGAGGGCCTTTTCTTTTCTCCTGTTTTAGTATTGGAACAAGTGTAGTAAAATACTATATATTACATGGGGGACCAGGGTATGGATTTATTTTTAAATGTATTGAAAGCCATTGTATTTGGTATTATTGAAGGCATTACGGAATGGTTGCCGGTTTCCTCAACAGGGCACTTGATCATTGCTGAACAATTTTTAGGTTTTGGAAATCGCTATGGCCTAGATTTTTCTAATCTCTTTATTGTTGTCATTCAATTTGGGGCCATACTTGCTGTATTGATTGCCTTTTTCAAAAAGATCTGGCCGTTTAGCA
>CAYWQC010000019.1:0-12340 GCA_964460405.1 uncultured Staphylococcaceae bacterium
TTTTTAAAGAAAAAAGGGATATTCTCCCTATTTTCCTATTCTTTAAAGTCGATACAATTGTATCAACACTGTCGTGCTATGGAGCAGCCGACGGGAATCGAACCCGCGCGGTTAGCTTGGGAAGCTAAAGTTCTACCATTAAACTACGGCTGCACGACAATAATTATAGCATGTTTGCCCTTCCTGTATAGGCAGAAAATAGAGGGGTTTTTGAATTAAAGAAAAAGGCTTGAGACTAAGGGGGATTAGAAGTCTCAAACCTTTATTACATTATTAGTGGAAAGGATAACTAATAACGGGACTTCATGTCCGTCGAGTAATTTAACATATCTACAATTTAATGTAAACATTAAAGCACAAGTTTTTTAAACTTGTTGATTTGGGTTTCACTAAGGCCAATATATTGAAGATATTGCTCAAGACTTTGATAACGTTGGTAAAACAAATGATTGAAGTCTTCTAAGTAGGTAAGACTAGGCGTAAATAGCGCGGAGGGTAGGGTTTTAACAAAGTCCCAATTGGCTAGTGCGTAACGACGGAGGTGTGCATAACTTTCTAAATAATGAGCTTGTCGATCATCAATATCCACACCAGCAGCTTCTAAAATCATATTGGCATAAATGCCCGTTCGATCTTTTCCAACTGCACAATGAATAAGTAGGGGCTTTGGGGCTTCGAGTATGACTTCTATCACGCGTTTGGCATTTTCAGGCTCTTCAATCATCTCCATATACATATTAGCCATGTCTTCATTGTCAATCGGAATGCGACCATCGCCATTCACTGCTACATTGTAATGAACTATACCTTTGAGTGTTTGCGTACGGTCAGGCTTAGCAAGACTATCGGCGTGACTTCGAAGATCAAGGACACTTTTAATACCTATTTTTGCGAAAGTTTGTAGGTCATCATCGTCCATATCGTTGAGTCTTGCACTTCGATAAATGACACCACTTTTAGTGATGCCATTAGGCGTATAATAGCCACCGAGATCTCGGAAGTTCATCAGTTTGTTAAATTTATAAGTTCTTTGCATGAGTAAATAGTAGCAAAAATCGTTATTAAATTGAAATTAAATGTCAAATATCGATGCATTTTCGCTTTTGAAGTTGGAAAATTTATCGATTGACACTTTATGTCAAAAAACAAAGTTTGCTATATAAGCGCTTACTTTCGATTTTTTTAATGATTTTAGTATCAAATGTTTTATTTGATTAAACTTTTTGTACATAAGATGGATTATCTATTTCTCGGCGACGTCATTTCTTGATATGATTACTCATAAGGAGATTTTTTATGAAAACAAAATACTTAATTCTTCCACTACTTGGTTTATTAGTAAGCGCTTGTAGTGGTCCATCATCGTCAACCAGCGATGATCCTTCTACTTCATCACCTACTAGTGTAAGTGAAGAAACCCCATCTAATGTCGATGCTAGACCAGAAATAGACGGAACTGCCCTCAATGCTTATTTTGGCCGTGATGTCTACAGTCTCATTCCCGCGATTCAATCTGATGACTATGATTTCTTTGATAATTCATCAGAAGATTACCCGGTTGATATCTATGTTGACCTTTTTGACTGGGATGAAGATGACATGAGTGCCTACGATAGTGCTTTAAGCGTAGACTATACAATTGATGATTACGGCAACTATCAACTTGATGAAAACCTTTTCATTCTCGGCGTTTATGATGAAGAAACGTATGATGTCCCTGTTTATAGTCTTAACATCTATACTGTTGCGGAATTCGTAATCCCCGACGATCCAACCCCAAAAGATGAGATTGATGGGAGCTTATTGAATGCGTTTTTCACCAAAGATATCTATAGTCTTATTCCGGAAATTTATTCAGAAGACTATGAGTTTTTTGATAACGCAAGTGATGAATACCCCATTGATGTATTTATCGACTTATTCGATTGGGATGCCGCTGATGAATACGCCTATGCTCAAGCACTAGATGCCGCTTTTACCCTTGATGAAGTCAATGGTTATGTCATCGAAGAAAACCTCTTCATTTATACCTACCTAGATGATGTCAGCTACGACATACCTGTCTACGGCATTAACATTTATTCAATTGCCTAAGTCTAATCGTTGAATTGAAAGCAAAAAAGGTGAGTCATCACCTTTTTTCATATAAAAAATGCACTTTATAGTGCATATTTTATTCATAATGGTGGATGCTGAGGGAATCGAACCCCCGACCTTCTGTACGTCAAACAGATGCTCTCCCAGCTGAGCTAAACATCCAGCAAAATGTATTTTACATAGTTATTAGCCGTTAGTCAATATCTTTATCCAAAGAGATTAACTTTTTAGGTTAATAGTTAGTGCGATCTTGGATTGAGAGATATTCTTGATAAAGTTTAAGGCAAGCCTCACGGTCTAATTCAAGCACCTTGTCGCCCATGCCATCTTCTTGCATTTGATAGAAGACACTATCACGGAATCCAATCTTTTCGGTGTCATCAATATTACAACCATAATACACCTTATTGATATTGGCCCAGAGAATTGCGCCCATACACATCGGACAGGGTTCCCCAGTCGTGTAAATATCACAACCCGTCAAATCAAAAGTGGCTAGTTTTTTACTGGCCGCTCGAATCGCTTGCATTTCGCCATGACACGTTGGATCATTGTTTTTGACAACTTGATTGTGGCCGCGGGCAACCACCTTACCATCTTTAACAATCACCGCTCCAAAGGGACCACCATGTCCTTGGTGAATACCTTTTTGAGCTTCTTTAATCGCCGCACGCATAAATTTGTTCATCATTATCTCCTTTATTGATAAATTTTCTTATTGATTATAAATAGTTTAACATTTAATGTCCAATTTTCTTAAATAAAAATTACCCACTTCATTTTTTGAAATGCCGCGTCCACGTGAACAAGAACATGTACTCAAATCATCGAACATATGGAGACAAACGCAATCACTAACCTTGAAAATATAGTCAATTTATGATATATTATAAAAGTTGCAGTAAACGAATTCATTAGTTGCATGCATAATACTTGTACTTTTTATAGTTATGAGTATAATACGTCTTGCAGTAAGGATTACTGCCCCGCTCCCCCCCCTATGCAAATTAATTGTTAAAGGAGGTGTTGCATATGAAGTTTTTTAAGAAACTTGCAAAAGCCGTTGCTGATCAAATCATGTTAAACGGTATCCGCGACTAACTAATACTATATTAGTTAGGCGCCCCCCGACGCCCAAGAGGGTGTTTTTTTTATGCCTAAAAGTACGACTTTATGACATTTTTCAAATGATGAAAACGCTCTTATTACTAAATTAATTGTAAAAATCACGCAATTGCATAAAATAAAAGTAAGGAGATACGTATGAAACACAAAAAAAGCTTAACGATTACTGCACTAGCTCTCTCAGTTGTAAGCTTAACGGGTTGTGGTTTCCAAACCGCAGTTGAAAGTATGGCCCTATCGGCGGCCATGCAGCTTCCTTACATCGTCAATAATGTCGATGTAAAGACACAAGAACTCGCCCAATTTGAAAATATGCCGACAACAAAATCACGTCAAGCTGATATTAAATATGTCCAAAATGTTCTCGCTATCCCTAAAACGATTGCGATGGAAGAATATGGACTAAGTGTCAGTTTTGAAATTGCCAGCGAACAAGAGGCAAACTTCCTCATTTTTGAAGAAGATCTTGAAGAACTGTCTGGAGAAGGTTCGCTTGAAGGCATGGATGGCGTCAGTCTCACCGCCTTTGTCCTCATTCCTGTTGGCCTTGGTGACTATGCATTTAGAGAAGATTCGACTGCAACTTCTTCATTGCTGGACTTTGTCGACCATATGCAAGAAAGTTTCGACGTCATGGATGTTGTAAAAATTTCCGAACAAGCCGAGGTTGAAGTTAAAATTAATGTCACCGGAAAAATTGGTAACACGACTAAAACACAACCTTTCTACTTCAAAATTAATGAAACATCACTTGATGACCTTGCCTCTATCGCTGATACATCGCTTGAAGAATTAGGCGTTCCTTCTGAAATTGTTGAATACATAGAAGATTGGCCAAGTGAACCCGAACCTGAAGTTATTGAATTTGTCGAAGACAATTGGCCTGAAGAAATGCCTGCTGAAGTTGAAGAACTTATCGGTGATGATTGGCCGGAAACTCTTCCAGAGGAATGGCAAACTGAATGGCCAAGTCCTGAAGAGGCTGC
Organism: uncultured Staphylococcaceae bacterium; assembly: GCA_964460405.1. Taxonomy (GTDB): domain Bacteria; phylum Bacillota_I; class Bacilli_A; order RFN20; family CAG-826; genus DATESG01. Next base: position 4,209 of record CAYWQC010000019.1, read on the forward strand.
TGATTGGTTGGATGACGATGAAAACTGGCCAGATAACTTATCTGATCTTGACTGGGCAGACCTTGTTGGTATCCTCGGCAATATGGATCAAAGTCAATTACCACTCTAAAAACAAACACGATTGTTTAGGTAGTCGCAAGACTACCTTTTTTTATTGTTTAGCGTGTCATGAATTAACCTCTCATTAAACAATGATATAATAATGCTTATGACACAACATGGAGGTGTTTTATGGCAGGATTTATCTATGATTCGACAACTAGCAAAAAACAAACGTCACTACTTTCACAAACGTTTGGATGGATGACGATTGGACTATTATTGACGGTAACCTTCAGTATTGGTCTTGCAATGCTTTTTAATTTTTTGCTTGCAAATGCAACAACGAGTGGCGAACAAACGTCTATTATGAATACGCTCTTAACCCTTGTTGGTGTGGCAAGTGTTTTACAGTTTGTGCTTTTGCTTGTCATTCAATTTGGCGTTATTCGCAAGGGGCCAAGCGAAAAAAACATCACGATTCCCTTTTTAATCTATACCGCAAACATGGGGGTTATTCTCTCCTCACTCGTTCTTTTTGTCGCCATTGATGTATTGTTATCAAGTCTTCTAATTACATTAATCCTTTTTGCAACCATGACACTATTTGCACGTCAAACACGCTGGAATCTCAGTGGCGCCGGCATTGTCGGTGGTTCCTTATTCCTTGGCGGTTTTATCCTCATGCTTGTCAATTTTTTCCTTGGTAGCTCAAGTTTAGAGTGGATGGTGAGTTTCATTCTCTTTGGCGCCATCATGCTTATTACTCTATTTGATATTTGGCAAGTCAGCAAAGTCAGTGAATCGGGAGTAAGTAATCGAAATCTCGCCCTTTTCTTTGCCTTTAATCTTTATATTGACTTCATCTACATTTTTATTAGAATCATCTATTTTATTGGCTTATCACGCGCAAGAAACTAACAAAGGACTGTTATACTAGATGTTTAAGTCTTGTGAGTCCATTTTAATGATATTTTTTTCCTTATTAGATAATATGCGTATCAATAATTAATTTTTGTAGTAAAATAACTAGCGAAGGTTATTTATTATGCTCTTATTAAAACATTTTCGCAAATACTATCTCATCTATCTCTGGGCGTTCTTGCCTGGTATTTTAATCCTGGCTGGTATTGATTATTTACAACTAGAAATACCGCGAACCCTTGGTGCAATTATTGATGGCGTGGACACAGGTGTCATTACAAGTATTGCCCAAATTGAAAACGATCTCATTTATCTTCTTATCATCGTATCAATCATGACTATCGGACGTTTTTTATGGCGTTTTCTTCTTTTTGGTACCGGACGTCGCATTGAGACAGACATTCGTCGTGAGATGTTCTTCCACGCCACGAAACTTGATCAGGCCTACTATTCCAACCAAAAAATAGGTGGATTAATGAGTTATTTTATCAACGACTTAAATGCTGTTAGAGAATTGTTTGGTCGGGGAACACTAATGATTGTGGACGGCCTTGTTCTTGGTGCTTTAGTGCTTATCCGGATGTTTTCTCTCAACCCAGTGATGACAGGATATGCACTCATTCCTATTGGCCTAATGGGCATACTTGTTGCATTACTTAATATTAAAATTGAAAAGAAATTTAAAATCCGCCAAGAAGCCTTTGAACACACCAGTGACTTTGCTCAAGAATCCTTCACTGGTATCACCGTCATTAAAGCATATGTCCGTGAAGCCGCTGAATCACTTGGGTTTAAGAAAAAATCTGAAGATGTTTATCAAAAATCAATGTCCTTCATGAAATATGTCATTGTCATCAATATTGTGATTGATGCCCTCATCAGTCTTGTGATTCTCTCGATTATTGCCTATGGGGCAATTTTGATTGGCTATGGTGGACTGACGAGTGGTGAGTTAACCGAATACATTTCCTATTTCTTTTCACTACTTTGGCCGGTATTTGCTGTTTCTATGTTTCTCAATCTAAACGGTCAAGCCCAAGCCAGCGCGAAACGTATTTACCAGTTTTTAGAAGCAAAACCACTTGTGGTGGAACAAAAAGATGCATTAAGTGACGTATCACTTGATGGTTCAATTATCGCAAAACACCTCACCTTTACTTATCCAGATAGTGATACCCCCATACTTGTTGATCTTAACTTTGACATTAAGGCAGGCGAGATGGTTGGTATTTTAGGTCGTACAGGTAGTGGGAAGTCTACGCTTGTTGAACTTCTTCTTCATGTGTATAACACCGATGAAGGGATGCTCTTTTTTGGTGAGTATGACATAGCCAAACTATCGATAAGAACGCTTCGTGATCATATGGGCTACGTCCCGCAAGATAATTTTCTCTATTCGGACACGATTAAAAATAATATTGGTTTTGCCTACGATCATATCGAAGATGACCACCTTATATCGGTTGCACGCTTAGCGGATATTCATGACAATGTCAGTGAATTTAAACACCAATACGATACATTACTAGGCGAACGCGGTGTCACCGTATCGGGGGGACAAAAACAGCGGATTTCAATTGCGCGCGCTCTTGCTAAAGATCCGACCATCCTCATTCTTGATGACTCAGTGTCCGCTGTCGATACGAAAACGGAAGAATCAATCATTAAAAACCTTCGTAAAGTACGCAAAGGAAAGACAACTTTAATGATTGCTCATCGAATTTCCACTGTCAAAAAGCTCGATAAAATTATTTTGTTAGAAGATGGCCATCTCATTGGTTTTGGCAGTCATAGTCAGTTATTAAAGAGTAATGTCGTTTACCAAGATATGGTCAAGCGTCAAGAACTTGAAGCACTCGTAGGGGAGGTAAGTGATCATGCGTGATTTTAGTGAACATCATATCGCAACACAAGATTATAAACTTATTTTCCGCCTCCTTAAATATCTCCGTCCATATACAAAACGTTTTATTGTTGCTTTTTCACTGATGATTGTGACAACTTTCACAAATATGGTCTTACCTCTCGCCAGTGGTTTTGCCATTGATCTGATGAGTGATGAACTGTTTCCAGGACGTTTCAGTCTTAATGAAAAAGTGATGATTGTTGCCTCCGGGGCCGCTATACTTTTACTAATCACTGCAGTGTCAATAGTGCTTGGCTATATTCTTAATAAATCCTTACAAGATATTGGCCAAAAAATCACTCACGATATGCGCATGGAAGTGTTTGACCATATTGAAAGTCTCTCAATTGGGCAAATCAACGAGTTGCCAGTAGGTAAGTTGGTGACTCGAGCAACGAACGATCCCAATAATATTAGTATGATGTTCACCGAAACAATCGTTAATCTTATTCGTAACATACTCATGATGGTGATTGTCGCAATTATTCTTTTTGCCATCAATCCCCTCATGGCCTTAGTCACAATGGCTACGATCCCGTTTATTCTCCTTGCATCCTTTCTATTCCGTCGCTATTCACGGAGTGCCTATCGCAGTGTACGTAATAACGTCAGTGAGGTAAACGCCTTCTTATCGGAAAATCTCTCCGGCATGCGTATTACCCAAGTGTTTAACCAACAACCGAAGAAAATCGCTGAGTTTAACAAGATTAATTCGAACTTAAGACGCAGCTATATTCGTGAAATCAATGTGTTTGGCATTTACCGTCCTACCATCTTTCTCCTTGCCATGTTAGCGACAATCTTCGCTGTGTATTTTGGCGTCTCTTCCATCTTCTCTGGAGCAGTTTCCGTTGGACTATTTGTTTCGTTTTATGTGTATGTAGGCCAGTTTTTTGAACCTATCCAACAAATTGCCGAACAGTTTAATGCCTTACAAAACGGCTTTGCTAGTGCCGAGAAAATCTTTGATGTGCTCGATACTAAACCCAGCATTGAAGACGAGGAAGATGCGATTGAACTCGAACACTTTTCTGGTTCGATTGAATTTAAAAATGTATGGTTTCAATACATTGAAGACGAATGGGTGCTTAAAGATGTTTCTTTTCGTGTTAAACCCAACGAAACGGTCGCATTTGTCGGGGCAACTGGTTCGGGAAAAACAACGATTCTCCAATTAATTGTAAGAAATTATGATATTCAAAAAGGACAAATACTCATTGATGGTATCGATATAAAACGCATTACACGTCGTTCCCTGCGCCGCCATATTGGCCAAATGCTCCAGGATGTCTTCCTCTTCTCAGGTTCAATCCGCCAAAACATTACCCTTCGTGATGACAGCATTAGCGATCATGATATTATGCAGGCCTCTGAGTATGTCGGTCTTGGCCATGTCCTTGATAAACTACCAGAAGGGCTTGACCATATTGTCAAAGAACGTGGCAACAACTTCTCAAGTGGGGAAAGACAGCTCATTTCCTTTGCGCGCGCCGTCGTTTATCAACCCTCACTCATGATTCTCGATGAAGCAACGGCGAATATTGATTCCGAAACTGAAGCGATTATTCAACAATCACTAGAGAAAATGATGAACATCTCAACAATGCTCATTGTTGCCCATCGCCTCTCTACGATTCAACATAGCGATACGATTATCGTCATGCAAAAAGGCGAGATTATCGAGATGGGCAATCACCAAGCCTTACTACGAAAAAAAGGTCTATATTATAATCTCTATCAATTACAATATGACCCTCAACTTAAGGTTTAATACATAAGACACTCTCAACGGAGTGTCTTTTTTCGATCTTTGATATAAAGGAAAAGTCCGACCAAGACAAGAGCGACAATATAGCCAATACTATCAATAAGGACATCACTAAATGTCGAGCCTCGACCAGCGGCAAATAGTTGAAGAAACTCGGATAACCCAGCAAAAAATACCCCCGGTATCGCTGCAAGGAGGAGTCTTTTAATGAGACTGAGCGATGGTAAGAATAAATAAAAGGTGATAGCTCCTAAGACTCCATTAATAAAGAAAAGGGTAAAATGCCCGACGCCTTTTCTAATAAACATGTAAAAATCTTGCTGATTGTTCTGATTAATGGCTTCAATTGGAGTGATGCTCACATTGATTTCACTGCTTAGCTCAGGATTAGCAACACTAGTTGCGATGATGGTCACACTACCTTTTTTCAAACCTACGACAATCCCTTTTCCATTTAGAGAAGTAACCGTGGCAACCGCCTCGTCGCTACTAGTAAAACTCACCTCTTGATTCGTAATAGGCAGTGTTTCGTCACTGAGGTTATGGCTAAGCATGACATCAATCGTCAGTTTCTTACCCGCTTCAATGCTATTTGTCCTTGCTTGTAAATTCATCGAAGTCGGTAAAACATCGAAAATATCAAGTTCAAGTTGATCATAGACCGAAAAGTCAGCATTACTATAGGCGGTAATCGTCACACGACCACTCACTTTTGTTCCATACAGCAATCCGTGTTCATCAACGGTGGCGATGGCTTCATTACTCGAGACGAAAGTAAGGGAAGCATCACTAACATCATCACGATCAAATTGGACGGCTAATTGGGTATAGCCGTATACATAACTAAAATCAGGCCCACTAAGTGTCAGTGTACTTGGGCGAATAATCTCACTTGTATTCGCCACTACAGTTAGTTCATAAGTACGCTCATCGCCGACCACACTAATAAGACTACGACCGACTCCAACAGCATTAATGACACCATACTCATTAATTGTAGCAACACTAGGCTGACTGGAGCGGTAATTAAGCTGATTGACATCATACTCTCTTTGTGACAATTCATCTAAGGTAATATCTAATCGTGTGGATTGTCCAAGCTCGATTTGCGTCTGTCTTAAAGTGGCCACAAAATCAGTAGGCGCACTTTTAGGGACAATATCAACATAAAAATACTGTTCAATCCCTCCATCAACACTATGAACACTGACGCGGACATCCTCACCAAGCGCTCTTGCTTCAAGAAAGCCGCCAGAGGTGACACGTAAAGTCTCAGGATGATCAGATGTCCATATGACATTTTTATCACTTGCGTTTGCAGGACCTATATCGGTGGTGAAACGACGGGTGACACCAAGGGGAATACTAATACTTCCACCCTCCGCAATGGGTTGACTTTGATGATCCAATACAATCAGACTATCCACATGAATGATGTCAGGTTCTTGCTCGGGAAGGACACCATTAATAAGAAAAGCCGCAATATCGGCAAAAAAACTTGAACGTTGACTTGAAATCGAACTTGGAAGCGTAGATTCAAAAACGATGACGGCGTTGGTCAATATAAATAAGGAGAGAAAAAAGTATTTTATCCTTGCAATTGTCTTCATAACATTTTTTATTATATACGAAAATCTCCCGATTTTAATCCCTCGTTTTATAAAGACCATCATTTTCACACAGTGATTATAGTTTTTTGGTTCAAGGAAGTGCCTTTTTCCCCTAAATGACATGATAATATGCTAAAATAATTTTATTGGAGGTAAGTTTATGAACATGTTTTTATTTGATTCAATAACCCTAAATATTTCCTTGACAGTTATCATTTCCTTAGTTGTGATTGCCATATTTGTTATTGAACATATTTTTGTGAAAAAACGTGAAGAAAATCTTAAGCGCTGGTTTGTCATTACGACGACGCTAGCCACTTTTGTCATTCTCCTGGCGGCCGTAGTGGGTTTACTCCTTATATGGAATGTAGATTTGCTTACTCTTTTGACCGGTTTTTGGCAGAGTATTATTGATTTTGTAACGCAATCCGTGCCCGCTCTTATTGGTACTGTTGTGGCGTTTTTTGTGTGGATGCTCATCCTTCGGATTGCAAAAATCACACTCAAGCGCATTGGTAGTCGGCCTGGAGCCATGCAAAAAAGACGTCAAACCATTACTAAAGTTAGCTATAGCATTATTAATTACACACTCGCCATTATTGGCATCATCGTCATTTTGGCGATATGGGGTGTCAATGTCTTACCTGCGCTTGCAGGTTTAGGGATTGTTGGTCTTGTTGTTGGTCTAGGTGCGCAAAAGTTTATCCAAGACTTAATTGCAGGTTTCTTCATTATTTTTGAGCATCACTTCGACGTCGGAGATGTCATTGAAGTGTCCGGCTTTAAAGGCACCGTTACTGATATTGGTCTTAAAACAACAAAAATTAGAAACTGGAAAGGTGATGTCCGCATTTATAATAATGGTGAAGTCAACACCCTCATCAACTATTCACGTAATCCTTCGATTGCGATTGTAGAATTTGGAATTGCCTATCAAGAAGATATTGATAAGACGATCGATATTCTTAACGCCAATCTTCCCAAATTTAAAGGCCAGTTCCCTGAAGTGTTACTGGAAGACCCCGCTGTTGCAGGCGTGATTGGTCTTGGTGCAAGTAGTGTTGATCTCCGTGTAACAGTGAAAACGATGAATGAACAACATTATGGCGTTGAACGTGCTTTACGTAAGTTTATTAAGAACTTGCTTGATCAACATCACATTGAAATCCCCTTCCCACAAGTGGTTGTCAATCAGCCCACACCACGGGATTAACGTATAGTCTATATACTTAACCCATCCTCGTGATGGGTTTTTCTACAAAAAAAACTCCTCAAAGGAGTTAATAATGGTGCCGACGACAGGAATCGAACCTGCAACCTACTGATTACGATTCAGTTGCTCTGCCAGATTGAGCTACGTCGGCATAGGTCATTTATCAAAATGTATTTTACCATACCTTAGGTTAATTGTATGCTAGAAATATTTAATTTTCAAAGCATAGAGGCCTTCATTAAGTTTATTGATCCATAATATATAACAAAGTCATTTAAAGGAGTATTCATGAAATATCATCGTCGTTTATTTAACCTCACTCTTGTCCTACTAATAAGTGTCATTACCCTCGCTAACATGCCTAATACCCCCATTAGCCTAGAAGCCGCTTCACCGATGCCAACGTCAATTAACACTAACGATGCGACTGACAGTGAAGTTAATCAATATTATCAAGGTGTTGAAGGCTTGAGTGGTGATGCTCTTTTGGCGGGTTTATACGACATTATCGATGATCATCATGAATATGATTATGATGATAATACCCATCGATTTATTTATAAAATCATCGATCGAAATTGGCAACTAAGTCCCCTTAGTGAAAGTGAATTAGCCGCCTTTAATTATGATAGTGATAACCCCTATATACGTAAACTATATGCTGATTACAAT
>CAYWQC010000020.1:0-12292 GCA_964460405.1 uncultured Staphylococcaceae bacterium
TCGATGTCGGATGTGGGTATGGAACGCTTGGCCTCACAATTGCCAAATTGTTCCCGGAAGTCAAGGTCGACATGTTTGATGTAAATGAACGTGCCGTTGAATTGACAACCCAAAACATTAAAGTTAATGATATCAACAATGCAAGCGTATTTGTTGGAAGCACCTATCAGGCTCTGACAAAAAACGATTACCAAACAATCGTAATCAATCCACCAATTAGAGCGGGTAAGAAAGTATATTACCCTCTGCTAACAACGGCATTTGATTACCTAACTGATGGCGGAACGCTTTACTTTGTGATAAGGAAAAGCCATGGGGCTCTCAGCGCCAAAACACACGTGGAAACAATGTTTCCCACCTGTGAGTTGGTGAAAAGACACCACGGATTCCACGTTTATAAAGCAGTAAAGCGAAAATAAATTATGAAAAGTGAGGCCATTTATGAAGAGATTACAAGATCCAAATAGACGTTTGTTTAATGACCGGATTGACTATAGTAAGGTGTCGGGAAAATTCCCGCTTCCCAATCTTGTCTCAATACAAACAGATTCATATCACTGGTTTTTAAATGAAGGTATTAAAGAAGTGTTTGAAGATGTCTTCCCTGTAGAGTCCTACAGTAAAGACATGGTTGTCAACTTCGTATCCTACCGCATTGAAGAACCAAAATATACATTCTTAGAATGCAAGCAAAGAGGCTTAACATACAGTGCGCCACTTAAGGTTAAATTTTCTTTAGAAAACAAGAAGACAGGCGAAATTAAAGAAAACGAAATCTTTGTGTGTGACCTTAATCTTATGACACAATCCGGAACCTTTATCGTCAATGGTGCCGAACGTGTTATCGTCAGCCAAATCGTGCGCTCCCCAGGTTCCTACATGAGTCGTGAACTCGACAAGTCTGGACATTATTTATATACTGCCGACTTGAACCCATCACGTGGAACGTGGTTGAATTTTGAAAATGATACCAAAAACATTCTTTCTTTACGAATCGATCGTCAAAAGAAAATGAATGCTACGCTTTTACTTAAGGCCCTTGGTCTAACTGATACCAAGATGATTATTGATCTTTTTGATGTCAAATCCACCAAGAAAGTTAAAACACGTAAAGGACAGGAAAAAGAATTAAGTGCCTTAGAGTTGACACTGCAAAAAGACGAAAGTGTTGTCAATGAACTTGATGCTTTAGAATTAATTTTCCGTAAGCTCAAACCAGGTGAACCTATTAGTGAAGAAGGCATTATTGCCCATCTTTATCAAAAGTTCTTTGATCCTAAACGTTATGACTTAGGTAAAGCTGGTCGCTATAAATTTAATACAAAACTAGGCGTTTATGAACGTCTTCTAGGAACGATTATTGCCGAAAATCTTGTCGATGTTACTGGTGAAGTTGTGATTGAAAAAGACACATTACTTACGAAAGACATCATTGACAATCTAAAAAGCAAACGCTTCTTTGAAGAAGGTGCTCATCAACGTCAACTACCAATTAATCACCGCTTAGATACACACGACACCGTAACTGTTGTTAGTGTTTATACTAACGATGAAAAATCGCATATTGTTAATGTGATTGGTAACGATCTTAATGTTGAAGATAAAATTGTCACCATTCCTGATATTGTTGCAACTTTCTCATACTTTATGAACGTGCAATCTGGGATTGGTAACTTTGATGATATTGATCATCTCAGCAACCGTCGTGTACGTTGTGTGGGTGAACTCATTCAAAATCAATTCCGTGTTGGCCTTAGTAAGATGGCTAAAGCTATTCGTGATAATACGTCAATTTCTACAGTTGAAGAACTTGTTCCACAACGACTTTTCAATGTTCGTCATGTATCCACAGCGATTCGTGACTTCTTTGCTACCAGTCAGTTGTCACAATTCATGGACCAAGTTAACCCACTTGCGGAATTAACAAACAAACGGCGCTTAAGTTCACTTGGACCTGGTGGTCTAACCCGTGACCGTGCCAGTTTCGCCGTTCGTGACGTTCATTATTCTCACTATGGTCGGATCTGTCCGATTGAAACCCCTGAAGGGCAAAACATTGGATTGATTAATAACCTCTCGTGTTACGCGCGAGTGAATAAATATGGATTCCTAGAAACCCCATATCGTAAGGTAGAAAAACCATTTGGTCGTATTACCGAACAAACCGTGTATTTCTCCGCTAACGAAGAAAAAGAATATATTATTGCCGAAGCTAACGTTGACATGGATGACAATGGTGTCATCGTCAGTCGCGAAGTCATCGCGCGTTATAAGGGTGAAAATATTGTTGTTACCCCTGATCGTGTTGACTTTATTGATGTGTCGCCTAAACAAATCGTCTCCATTGCCGCTGCCTCGATTCCATTCTTGGAAAACGATGATGCAATGCGGGCTTTGATGGGGGCAAACATGCAACGCCAAGCCCTACCTCTTCTCAATCCAGAAGCCCCATTCGTCGCGACTGGTCTTGAGACAAAAGTCGCTCATGACAGTGGGTCCGCTGTTGTTGCCCACTTTGATGGTGTCGCCACCTATGTTGATAGCAAAAAGATTGTTGTTAAAAACGATCAAGGCGATGCAACAACTTATTTATTACAAAAATTTGCGCGGAGCAACCAAGGGACTTGCTTTAATCAAAAGCCGATTGTTAAAAAAGGTGAAAAGATTCATGCGGGTCAAGTTCTTGCTGATGGTCCTGCAATGGATCATGGTGAATTAGCCCTAGGTCGCAATGTCACGATTGCCTTCATGACCTGGAATGGTTATAACTTTGAAGATGCTGTCATTATGAATGAGCGGCTTGTCAAAGAAGACGTCTATACCTCGATTCACATCGAAGAACATAAGATTGAAACCCGTGATACTAAATCAGGCGCGGAAGAAATTACGCGTGATATTCCTAACGTTAGTGAAGGATCAAAGAGTTTCTTAGATGCCGACGGCATCGTTATTCCTGGCGCTGAAGTTAAAGAAGGCGATATACTCGTTGGTCGTGTCACTCCTAAGGGCGTGGTCGAACCTTCTGCTGAAGATAAATTACTCCAAGCCATCTTTGCCGAAAAGGTCAAGGATGTTAAAGACACCTCTCTCCGTGTTCCCCACGGTGGCTCAGGTACCGTTGTTGAAGTCAAAACATTCTCCCGTGAAAACGGTGATGAATTACCACCAGGCGTGAAAAAATCCGTCTCGGTGTATATTGCACAAAAACGGAAAATTAGTGAAGGGGATAAGATGAGTGGACGTCATGGAAACAAGGGCGTTATTTCACGTATTCTCCCTGAAGAAGATATGCCATTTATGGAAGATGGAACCCCAGTTGATATCATGCTCAACCCCCTTGGTGTTCCAAGCCGGATGAACATCGGACAAGTCTTAGAAGTCCACCTTGGACTTGCTTGTAAAAAACTCGGCATCAAAATTGCCACCCCTGTTTTTGATGGCATGACTAATGATGAAATTTTTGAATTAATGGATGCCGCCAAAATGCAAAAAGACGGCAAACAAATTTTATATGATGGACGAACAGGCGAACGTTTCGACGAGCGCATCAGTGTTGGTGTTATGTATATGATTAAACTCGTCCACATGGTTGACGATAAATTACATGCTCGGGCAACCGGACCGTATAGTCTTGTCACCCAACAACCACTTGGTGGTAAAGCTCAAAATGGTGGACAAAGATTCGGAGAAATGGAAGTGTGGGCGCTTGAAGCCTATGGCGCCGCCCATATTCTTCAAGAAATGCTCACCATCAAGTCTGATGACCGCGTCGGTCGTAAACGGACATATGAAGCTATCGTTAAGGGCTTAGAATTACCAGAACCTGGTATTCCAGAAGCGTTTAAGGTTTTAACCCGTGAACTACAAGGTTTGGCCATTGATGTTGATCTGATCAACCAAGAAGGCGCGACGATTGACCTTGATGAATTAGCCAAAGAACAAGACGCAGAAATCCGTCGTGCTCGTAAAGCAACCCGGATTCGTACCGAAGAAGAAGTCATCGATACCGAATTTGAAGGGCTTAGTTATAACAAAGACAACACGGAAGAAAGAGAGGACTAATTGATGGCACGTAAACAAGCATTCACTATTAGTGAACTCAGTCAAGTTAAAGTTGGTCTTGCATCACCAGACAAAATTCGTGAATGGAGTCATGGTGAAGTAACCAAACCAGAAACAATCAATTATCGCAGTCAAAAGCCTGAAACCGATGGCCTCTTCTGTGAAGTTATTTTCGGTCCTAGCAAAGACTATGAATGCCACTGTGGCAAATACCGTAAAATTAGATATAAAGGGATCACCTGTGAAAAATGTCATGTAGAAGTGATTTCAAAATATGTCCGCCGGGAACGGATGGGTCATATTGAACTCGCCTCACCCTGTACCCATATTTGGTACTTAAAAGGGACCCCTTCTCGCCTTGCACTCTTACTTGATATGAGTGCCAAGCAACTTGAGGAAGTGATTTACTTTATTTCTCACGTTGTTCTCGACCCCGGTACTTCTACCGCGCTGTTCTACAAGCAATTCCTTGATGAAGCAACCGCCAAACAAGTATTTGTCGAAGCAATCAAAGAAGTTCAAGCCAACCACGAACTCTCCTCATTTGATAACGCCCGTTGTGAAGAACTGATTGAACGGATGACATCATCCAATCAACCCTTTGATTTCTTTACTGTCGCCAACTTTATTTCCCGCTACACAGGAGCTAAGTTTGGTGAGGGTGCCGAGGCAGTTAAACAACTCTTAAAAGAAATTGACCTTGATGTTGAATTAGCAAATATTAAGGAACAAATCAAAACGGAAAGTAAACAAAAAGTCTTGCGTTTACAAAAACGTTTAGACGTTATTCAATCTTTCCGTAATTCCACTAACAAGCCCGAATGGATGGTGCTCGATGTCATTCCTGTCATCCCACCAGACTTACGGCCAATGTTGCAACTTGATGGTGGGCGTTTCGCTACGAGCGATATCAACGATCTCTACCGTCGGGTGATTTCACGTAACAATCGTTACAAACAACTTTTACAAATGAATGCACCAAAAGTCATCTTAATGAACGGACAACGGATGCTTCAAGAAGCTGTTGATGCCCTTATTGATAATGGTCGTCGTGGCAAACCAGTTCAAGGCGCAAATCGTCGTCCTCTTAAATCACTCAGTAGTGCGCTTAAAGGAAAACAAGGCCGCTTCCGGCAAAACCTCCTTGGTAAACGTGTTGACTATTCTGGCCGTAGCGTTATTGCTGTAGGTCCTGAACTTAAAATGTACCAATGTGGCATTCCTCGTGAAATGGCCGTCCAATTATTCCGCCCCTTTATTGCTCACGTGCTGATTAAGGAAGGCGATGCGACCAACCATACGCAAGCTGATCGGATGATTGATGCAATGGTCGAACGCGTCTTTGATATTCTCGAAGAGATTATTAGTGAACATCCCGTCCTACTTAACCGGGCCCCAACGCTTCACCGTTTAGGGATTCAAGCTTTCCAACCTGTTCTCGTCAGTGGTCGGGCAATTCGTCTCCACCCACTTGTTTGTACTGGTTTTAATGCTGACTTTGATGGTGACCAAATGGCGGTTCACGTTCCTTTGAGTAAGGCTGCTCAAGAAGAAGCGGTTCACTTAATGCTTGCTTCTAACAATATTCTTGGTCCTAAGGATGGTCGTCCTATCGCGACACCATCACAGGATATGGTCATTGGTAACTACTACCTCACTCAAGAAGAAAGTAAGGCCGATTTCTTGAAACGCGCCGATGAAGCCCATGAAATTGGCGACTTTGAAGGTGAAAGACAAAATCGTCTTTATGCAGAAAGTGAAGGCCGTGTTTTTGCAAGCATTGATGAAATTAAACTTGCATTTCAAACCCGCCAAGTCCATGTCCATAACCGTATTGCGGTTAAGGGGGCTGTGTTAGGTAAGAAAACCTTCACCGAAACGATGAATAAATCCTATTTAATTACGACTGTTGGTAAAATATTCTTTAACGAAGTATTCCCAACAGACTTCCCTTATATTAATAACGCTGCTCACATTAGTTCACACCAAGATCAAATTTCAAACTTTGTACCTGCGGGCACAAATATTCGTGAATATATTGCGTCTAAACCACTGATTGAACCAATTAAAAAGGGCAATTTAGAAAGTGTTGTTAACGAAGTGTTCAAACACCATTCAACGGTGGAAACAAGTGTTGTGCTCGACAAAATTAAAAACCAAGGCTTCAAGTTCTCTACTCTTGCTGGCCTTACGGTTTCTCTTGCGGACATTACCCCAGTTGAGGGTAAAGACGACATCATTGCTGAAGGCGATGCTCGTGTTCGTAATATTAACAATGCCTTCCGTCGTGGTCTCTATAATGATAGCGATCGCTATGCCGCTGTTATCAAGACATGGAATGATGTTAAGAAACGTGTTAAAGACCAACTTCGTGAACAATTTGTCAAAGAAAAACGCAATTCTCTCTATATTATGTTTGATAGTGGCGCCCGTGGTAAGGAAGATAACTTCCTCCAACTTAAAGGGATGCGTGGCTTGATGGCATCACCACGTGGTGAAATCGAAATTCCAGTTAAAGCTAACTTCCGTGAAGGTATTAGTGTTTCTGAATTCTTTATTGCCTCGCATGGTTCCCGTAAGGGTGGTGCCGATACGGCGCTTAAGACCGCTGACTCAGGTTACCTAACAAGACGGCTTGTTGACGTCGCCCAAGATGTGATTGTCCGTGAACATGACTGTGGTAGTGACCACGGCTTCGTCGTTTCGGCAATTTATGACAAGAAAGAAAACTCCGATAAACCAGTTGTGTTTATTTCTGATCGTATTACTGGTCGTTATACTGTCCACGATATTATTGATCCACGTAGTGGGGAAATCATCGTAGCAAGTAATACCTTGATTAGTGAAGAAGATGCGGCCCGTGTCGAAGCAGCTGGTGTTGAATCAGTTGAAATTCGCTCCCTCTTTGGTTGTGAAACCAAGGGCGGTGTGTGTGCTCACTGTTATGGTGTCTCACTCGCAACGGGTAAGGAAGTCAAAATCGGTGATGCTGTTGGTATCATGGCGGCCCAATCAATTGGTGAACCGGGTACACAGCTAACGATGAGAACGTTCCATACTGGTGGTGTTGCGACGACAGAAGACGTCACACAAGGGCTTCCACGTGTGCAAGAATTACTGGAATCACGTGAACCTAAACGTAAGGCTAAAATCACTGATATTGCTGGCACTGTCAGCCATATTGAAGAAAAAGATAAACGTTACCTTGTTACGATTGCTAACGATCTTGAAGAGAAAACCTTTGAAACGGACTACATGCAAACCCTGCGTGTTAAAGTTGGTGATGTCCTCAAGAATGGTGATCGTATTACCGATGGTAGTGTCTTCCCACGCGAATTACTCGCCGCTAGCGATGTAACCACTGTGCAAAATTATATTCTTAATGAAGTACAAAAGGTGTATCGTCTCTCAGCGGGTGTTAAAATTGGTGACAAGCACTTAGAAGTCATCGTCAAGCAAATGCTCAATCGTGTCAACGTGATTGATGGTGGTGATTCTGATCTAATTCCGGGAATGAAAGTGTCACTTAACACTTATACCAGAGTTAATAACGAATTACTCTTATCAAATCGTCGTCCTGCCTTTGCCATTCCGTTGATCTTAGGTATTACGAAAGCCGCACTTGCAAGTGATTCGTTCCTCAGTGCAGCATCCTTCCAAGAAACAACGCGGATTCTTACGGATGCGACGATTAAAGGTAAAAATGATCCACTCTATGGTCTCAAAGAAAACGTCATTACGGGAAAACTCATTCCTGCCGGGCGTGGCATCTTAGGTGAAGAGGTCGAACAAGGTTTACTTGAAGACTTTGATGTTATGGATAGCATTAAAGCTATTGATGATATTTACGAAAACAATTAACAAAAAAAGGCTGTAAGGAATTACAGCCTTTTCTCATACAAAAAATACCACTTTTGCAGTGGTATTTTATTTTCTAAACACTTACTTTTGCCTTAATCGAAGGGTGAGAAACGTAGTCAATGAGTTCGATGTCCTCGTATTTGATGTCGGTAATCGAATTGACATTACGTGTAATTCTAATCCGTGGAAGTGGGAGGGGTTGACGCTTGAGTTGTGTTTCAACCTGATCAAAGTGATCGCGATAAATATGCGCATCACCAAGAGTCATGACAAAGTCACCAGGTATCTTTCCGGTGGTATGAGCCATCATATGAAGTAATAGAGAATAAGAAGCAATATTAAAAGGAACGCCTAAGAAAATGTCTGCACTTCTTTGATAGAGTTGTAAAGAAAGCGTTTTTTCATCTGCGCTCACATAAAATTGCATGAGGAGATGACAGGGCGGTAGTAGCATATTCTTAATCGCAGGTGGATTCCAAGCCGAAATAAGTAACCGACGAGAATGAGGATTGTGCTTAATTTCTTCTTCAATCATCTTAAGTTGATCGACCCCGTTGAAGTTACGCCACTGATGGCCATAAACAGGACCTAAATCACCGTGTTTTTTGGCGAATCGTTCATCGTCTCTTATTTTTTCGATGAAAGTGGCCATGTCCTCGCCTTGGTATTCGTCTGATTTAGTGTAGGCAACATAAGGCCACTCATTCCAAATCCGAATATTTTGAAGGACAAGTGGACGAATATTTGTTTCCCCGGAAATAAACCAAAGGAGTTCGCCCAATACGGAGTGAAAATGAACTTTTTTAGTAGTTAGAAGGGGAAATCCTTGATGTTGAGGAAAACGCATTTGATAACCAAATACAGATTGTGTGCCCGTACCAGTCCGATCGTTTTTCATTTGTCCGGACGATAAAACGTCACGACATAACTGTAAATATGTTTCCATGTTTTTTACCTCGATTACTTTTCTAATATGCTAGCACAATAAAAAATATTACGAGCAATAAAGTGCTTTCAACTTTGCTAGCTTTATGGATGTGAAAACTTTGAATAGTTGAAGAGATAGTCGTGCTTTTATTTTTGTATAGATGATATAGGCATAATAAGTGGTATTGGTAAAAAAATCACGGATATAAATAACATTTTGACAATTTGTCTCGATGAAAAATAGTAGAAAAATAGTAAATCCATATCGTTTGTTGCCCCATTATTCCTTTGATATAGTAATAATGATTTCGCCATCGAGAATGGTCAATTCATCGATAGAGAATATTCATGATAAATGTGAAATGGGGAGAATTTTTATGACGACATATGAAGTGATTACAAAAAGGGATGGGTCGATTGCCCCCTTCCGGCAAGAAAAAATTAAAGACGCGATCAGAAGAGCGGGTTACGCTAGTGGTGAATTCGACGAAACCATTGCCCAACAATTGAGTGATCAAGTCCTGAAAGCGATTATTGCGCTTCCGACTGACCAAACACTCCATGTTGAACTCGTGCAAGACCTTGTCGAATCAGTTTTGTTAGAAAGTCCTTACAAAAAGACCGCTAAATCTTATATTCTTTATCGCGATAAACATGCACAAACAAGAAAAAGAGATCTATTTAAACCACGGCTTAATCTTAAACCTTATGAGTATCCTGAACTCATCGAGTATGTCGATTCCATTCGCCATTCCTATTGGATTCATACGGAATTCAATTACACCAGTGATATCCAAGACTTTAAAATTCATGTCAGTGATCACGAAAGAGAGGCGATTCGCCGGTCGATGTTAGCAATCGCACAAATTGAGGTGTCGGTGAAGACTTTCTGGGGTGATATTTTTAAGCACCTACCGAAGCCTGAAATTGGTAGTGTAGGCTACACATTTGCGGAGAGTGAAGTTCGTCACCATGATGCCTATTCACATCTGCTCGAACTACTCGGTCTTAATGGTGAATTCGAACATATTCGTGATATTCCTTGTATCATGAAACGCATTCAATATTTAGATAAGACCAATGCCGCTTCCAAGGGGCAAAACGATCGAGATTATGCCCTTGCGGTTTTGTTGTTTTCCTTATTTATTGAGCACGTTTCTCTATTTTCACAGTTTCTAATTATTATGTCCTTTAATAAGTATCGCAATCAGTTCAAAGGCATTTCTAACGCCATTGAGGCAACCTCAAAAGAAGAACAAATTCATGGGCTATTTGGCATCGATCTGATTAATATCATGCGCGAGGAACATCCTGAGTGGTTTGATAAGAATATGAGTCAGACTATCAAAGAAGCATGTCTTCAATCTTACGAAGCCGAAGAAGACATTATCGACTGGATTTATCAAGAAGGTGAACTCGATTTCCTTCCTAAACATGTCGTAAAGGAATTTATTAAAAACCGCCTCAACAATTCTCTAGTCAGTGTCGGTGAAGATAAGTTATTTACAGTTGATGATGAGGTGGTCGCACTTACCGATTGGTTTGATGATGAAGTCATCGCAACCAAGCACGCTGATTTCTTCGTCAAACGATCAATTAATTATAATAAACGTTCAAAAAGCATCACGAGTGATGACTTATTTTAGGAGGCAATATGGATTGGTTAAATGATTATAGTCGTCACTTTTTAGCTCAGGGTTACCTCACCGATGGTGTGACCCCAGAAATGCGCATTCGTTTTATCGCCGACAAGGCGGAGGCGATACTTGGTATCAAAGGCTTTGGCGACAAATTTTATCGGTATATGGAAAAGGGATTTTATTCACTTTCATCACCAATATGGGCAAATTTTGGCATTGACAAGGGCTTACCTATTTCTTGTTTTGGTGGTCATGTTGAAGATAATATGTCAGGTATTCTCTTTAGTACGAGTGAAACGGGCATGATGTCAAAATTTGGCGGAGGAACATCGGGTTATTTTGGAGATGTACGTCCCCGTGGATCAAGGATTACCAATAATGGCCATTCATCTGGTTCGGTTCATTTTATGCAGTTATTTGAATCAATTATTGACGTGGTATCTCAAGGTTCAACACGGAGGGGTCATTACGCGCCATATTTACCAATTGAACATCCCGACATTGAAGAATTTCTTGAGATTGGTACTGAAGGAAATCCCATCCAAAATCTTACCCACGGCGTAACGGTCACAGATAAGTGGATGGAAGCGATGATTGCAGGCGACACGCAAAAACGTAAAATATGGGCAAAAGTGATTCAGCGCCGTGTTGAAATAGGTTATCCATATATTGTTTTTATTGATACAGTTAATCGTCACACGGTTGATGTTTACAAAGATAAAAACCTGCAAATTACGCATAGTAACCTCTGTTCTGAAATTGCCTTACCTGATAATCATGAGTGGTCTTTTGTGTGCGATTTAAGCTCGATGAATCTGCTTCATTATGATGAGTGGAAGGACACTGATGCTGTCGAGACGATGGTGTATTTTCTTGATGCTGTTATGACGGACTTCATCACCAAACTTGAAACCCTTCGAGATTCGGAAAGACACGAAGATCGTGAGGCCTTCCATTTTATGGAGAGAGCCTATCGTTTCGCTGTTGATAATCGCGCCCTTGGTCTAGGCGTGCTTGGATGGCATAGTCTTTTACAATCAAAAATGATTGCCTTTGAAAGTCAAGAAGCGAAACGTTTAAATGCGGAGATATTTAAATTGATTCAACAGCAATCTTATCAAGCATCCAAACAACTTGCGCAACTTTTAGGGGAACCACCACTACTCAAGGGCTATGGACGTCGTAATACAACCCTTAACGCAATTGCCCCGACAACATCGTCCTCCTTCATACTTGGCCAAGTGTCGCAAAGTATTGAACCGATTTGGTCGAATTGTTATGTAAAAGATATTGCCAAAATTAAAGTCACAATTTACAATCCAGTTCTAAAAAAACTGTTGCAACAACATGGTCATGATGACCGCGAAACATGGCAATCCATTCGCAATCATGATGGCTCGGTCCAACATTTACTATTTTTAAGTGAACAGGAAAAGTCAGTATTTAAAACCTTTGAAGAAATCGACGGTTACGAGGTGATTGATCAGGCTGCGACCAGACAAGCTTTTATTGATCAAAGCCAATCTCTCAATTTGATGATTAACCCGAAAATGTCTGCTAAAGAGATTAACAACATTTATATTAATGCCTGGCGCAACGGCGTGAAGTCACTTTATTATCAACATTCCACTAACGCCGCCCAAAAGTTCAATCAAAACAAACTGTGTGGTGTTGCCTGCGAAGCATAATCTTGCACTTATATCGTTAAAACGACGAAAATAAAGGAATTTTTAGTGAATAAACCTGCTATTTTTATGTTGAAATCGCTTTCATCTTGCAAAAGCTTACTTGCTGTATATTAT
>CAYWQC010000021.1:0-11970 GCA_964460405.1 uncultured Staphylococcaceae bacterium
CATTAATAACTACTTTTGTAATATTTGGCATTTAGCAAAAAGAAATATTTTAATTTTCTTTCAAAATAAAACGACGCTCATTTTTTCAATGATGGCGCCGATTCTGATTCTTGTCATCTATCTTCTGTTTATGGGTGAGTTTCAAATTGATACAATTCGGGCCATGCTCCCCAGTGATAGCAATGTGAGCGATAAGGACATTAGTATGGTCGCCAATGCGTGGATGATTGCCGGTATTTTAGGTATTTCCTCACTGACGATTTCACTGAACTCAATGTTTGTCGCCATATCTGATCGTGAACGTGGGATTGTTGATGATTTTACGGCGAGCCCTGTTCGCTTAGTCAATCTCACACTAAGTTATTTTATTAGTGCCTTTATCATTACCTTTTTCCTCTCGTTTGTCTTTCTTGTCATTGCCCTGCTCTATCTTTTTATTGCCAGTGATATTAGTTTTAGTATGACTAATCTAGGTGAACTATTTGGTATTTTGATTCTCTCGTCATTGTCCGCGGTCATCTTTGTGATGTGTCTGACTGCTTTCTTTAAACATACCTCAACTGCGGCGTCTTTTACCGGCGTATTTAGTGCCCTTATTGGCTTTTTAATTGGGGCATACTTGCCGAGTAGTATTCTTCCTCTTGGCATTCAAAATTTTGCTAATCTCATTCCGGGCTCACACGCGACAGGATTATTTAGAACGGTGCTTATGCAGCCCATCTTTGAGCGTTTAGCCCCCCATATCCCCGCTTCGACACTTCAAGACATACAAAATAGTTATGGTTTTAGTCTCAATCTATTCGGTGGCGAACTTCACCGGACGCACATGTATACGTATTTAGGCTTGTCCATTATTGTTCTTTTTCTCATCTTCCAAGTCATTTCCCTAATCAAAAGAAGACTTAAAACATAGATATCTGTTCGATATCGGCTATACTAATACATGTTATGATGTGGATTTTTCAACTTGATTGGAACAACTTATCAGCGCTTGATGTGATTAATCTCATTAATGGGCTGTTTACAACCCTATTAGGGTTCTTTGTACTATATAAAGTCATTTTTGTTATCATTGGATTTTTCCCACCCAAAAAATATCCCCTTAATGATCATCGAAAAAACCATTATGCCTTTTTAATTGCCGCGCGTAATGAAGAACTTGTTTTACCAGGGCTTATAGATTCTATACATAAGCAAGACTATCCCCAGGATCAACTGACCATTTTTGTGATTGCCGATAACTGCACTGATCAAACTAAAGCCGTAGCGGAGCGTCTTGGTGCCCGTGTGTATGAACGCTTTGATGAGGAGCATATTGGTAAGGGATATGCCCTAGAATACTTAACTAATAAAATTAATGAGGCTGAAGGGCTAAGCACGTATGATGGTTTCTTTGTCTTTGATGCCGATAACCTACTTAAAGCTGATTATGTCTCACGGATGGATGATGCTTTTAGTCATGGTCACAAGGTTGTCACGAGTTATCGTAATATTAAAAATTTTGATTCAAACTTTATTTCGGCTTCCTATGGTTTTCATCAATATCGTAATTTACGCACACTGCATAATCCTCGTACCCGTCTCGGTCTTGGTTGTACCATCACTGGAACTGGTTTCCTTTTTGCTAGTGAAATTATTAAGGATAGTGGATGGAAGTGGCGTTTACTCACTGAGGATATGGAATTTACCATTGACGTTGCAGCGCTTGGTTATAACGTTGTTTATTGTGCTGATGCGATTTTTTATGATGAACAACCAACAAGTATACATATGATGTTTCGGCAACGCCGGCGCTGGGCTAAGGGGTTCTTACAAGTGTTTAGTTCACGGCAAACATCGATACTTAAACATTTATTTTTTGCTAAAAAAAGACGGAACAATCCCCTTAATAAACAGGGTAAAATCCGCTATCAACTCATGTTTTATGATTTTTATTGGCACATTTTTCCTTATGCCCTTGTCACGTTCTTTTGGAAAATCATTTATTATACGGCCCTCCTAGTTACTACGCACTTACAAGGCGCGAATGTAAGCATGCTCATCGGTGAAATCGGCCTTGACCTCTTAGTGTCAGTGGCGACATTTTGGGTGATTGGTATTATCCAAATTCTCCCTGTTGTCATTCTTGAGTGGCGGCAAATTTATGCAAAAAAAATCCATAAAATTATTTATATGCTGACCTTTCCCTTCTTTGATCTTGTGAATATTCCTATTTCACTTGCAGCCCTTTTCTCTCCTCCTGATTGGAAACCCATCAAACACGAAGACACGCGAAAAATTGATACAGTTGATCGCTTTTTTGCAGCCGAAGACACCCGCCGAGAAAAACGGCGTATCAAACTCGAAAAACGAAACGCTAAACGGGCTAAAAAAAAGAAGTAGAGGACGGTATGGAAAAATTTATTTATATGTATAGTCTTGAAGACATTAAAAGACAACTCGCCACCATCGAGGAGTATCCCCTTTATCATCTTGTTGATGAAGTTCATTTACTTTGTGTAGGCGTTCGTGGAGACTTTATGAGTGTCATTGATGAACACAAACAAAAACAAACGTTCTCGCTATCACATATGTATCAAAAACGAGCTATTAAACCGGACAATCATCTTTTTAAAGCCACCTTCATCGGTCCTCATGATGATACGCCTAAGCACGAATTAGGTGTTAAAATTAATGACTTTTCACAACTAGAAACAGTACTGAAAAGTTATGGTTTTGATGGTTTCTATATGCTTCTATCACTTGATGAACTCCTGCTTAATCTCAACCGCAAAAAGTTTTTAGCGGCCATTTATCGCCAGGATCCCGCGGTTGATATGACGCGTCTTTTTCAACAAAAGAGTCAAACTCAAGACGGTGTCATTCATTTCAAAGATAATATATCTAACTTTGTCCGTCTCCACTATCGTCCTAAAGATGATATGCTGATTGCTTTTGCCCAAGCTTTTAAGCGTCAGGGTAAGCCTTCAGTATTGGTGCGACTCCGTTTTGATCTAATCAGTGATGGGAAAAACCGGGTTTATCCCCTTTCTAACTGTGGCCTTGATTTAATGTATGACCAACATTTTTATCAGCTAAATCTTACAGCAAAAACAGTCCCGCTTTATCATTTTGAAAAATATGATTTTGTGGCTCAGTTTTCCAGTTATGATAATCATCGCCATTCGACGATGGTAAGAACCGCGGAAGTGCTCGTTTTTGATCAATTATCGACCCGTTATATCGACGCCATTATCTTTGCGAGTAAAAGTGATCAAGAAAGTTATCTTTCCCGGGTTGAACACCCTGAACATATTGCCCTTATTGTCGATGAGGATGCCTTTATCTAATCATCATCGATATTAAATAGAGTATGTGTCACTATTGTTTTATTTTATAACAGCTTAGACAATGTTTGTTCTAAGCTTTTTTAATGTGTTGACGACTGTTCACACCTATTTGTATGAGAATAACGATAAACACCCCGATGATCGTACCGGTAAAATCAATGATAACATCGACAATTGAGGGACCTCTCTCGGGGGCAAATAGTTGAATAAATTCTGATAAACCGGCGATAAACAGGCCTAAACCTAGGGCAAACACGAGTTTTGTTCGTGGTGTATAAGACAGCCAATAATAACTTGTTAAGTAAGCAAAGACACCATGAATAAAGAAAAGACCAAAATGACCAATCATCTTCCGAAGGATGTGATGAATCGTTTCAATTTGACCCGCGGTTAGATGAATGTTTAGCCACGTAAATAAGCCGGTTATGACGTCAAGGAGGGTTGAACTTTGTGTGCTTGACACATCAGCGGAAAACGATGAAAAAATGACAATCATTGCCGTAGTGGCGATGAGACCAACGAGGTATACGTATTCAAACCAGCGATGTTGTCTTTTCATACTCTTATTATAACCCTTTTTAATGCTTATAATTAGGGACGCTTGTCTAAATTCGCTATAATTTGAATATAAGGAGATCAGTTATGAAAATGATTAGTCAATCCGACCGTATTGTTGCCCTTGATGAACAAGGCACAGAAATGGGCTTTATTGCTTGGACGATATTAGAAGATGGTGTATTACAAGCACATCATACGTTTGTAGACCCCAAATTTAGAGGTCAAGGCGTGGCAGGGCATTTATTAAAAGAGATGGTATCCTATGCTCGCAAGAACAACAAGAAAATCTTTGCTACCTGCAGTTATGTCGTCAAGATGTTTAGTCATGGCGATGAATATAAGGACGTCATAGATCCTAAACGGGGCGTTGGTGATGCAAGTTGTCGCATTAACTAATGGGACAACCCTTCCCCTTATTGGTCTTGGCACAAATACTTTTGGTAAAGTTGCTAATAATTGGAATGGCGCGCTAAACTATCAAACAAAAGAAATCGAAAGTGCCATTCATTTAGGTTACACTTTTTTAGATACGGCGATTGTTTATCGTAATGAAGCGGTGATTGGCCTTGGGTATAAGGCCGCAGGTAAACGAAGAGAAGACTTAATCATTCAAACCAAACTTCCGGTCAGTTCTCATTATATTAAGGATGAAAAAGCAATTCGCACGGCGATTGAGAATAGTCTTAGGGCGATTGATAGTGATTATATAGATATTGTATTAATTCATCAGCCTCGCCCAAGCGATGAAGAAAATTTACGAATATACCGAGTGCTAGAAACACTCGTGGATGAAGGAAAAATTCGTATGCTAGGGGTGTCTAATTTTTCAATTGTGCAACTGGATTACTTGCTTACCCATGCTCGTCATCGTCCTGTTGTTAATCAAATTGAAATTCATCCCGGCTATTGGAATGAAGAGTTGGTAACGTATTGTTTAAATATGAATGTCATTCCTCAAGCATGGAGCCCCTTGTTCCGTACAAGTAAGCATGATCAACATATATTAGGTCAAATCGGAAAAAAGTATGATAAGACATGGGCGCAAGTCGTGATTCGTTATCTTACGCAAAAAGGCGTTATGGTCATCACAAAATCACATGACGAAAGACGTCAAAAAGACAATTTAAATGTGTTTGACTTCACGCTTACTAGCGAGGAATGTCAACAAATTGCCGCTCTTAACACGCCTAATTTTCCCCGTCTTGGTGTCCTTGGTGGGACTGGTTTTATTGGTAAAAGTTTAACAATTGAAGCCCTTCGTATCGGGTATCAAGTTGTTAATGTTTCGATTGATGGTCATATCATGCCTCAACGGCATTTAACAATTGTTGAACAAGATGTCAGGGATGTTGAACCGCTTGCTACAAAGCTAAGTGGTGTAGATTATCTCATCACCGCACTTAATGATGAGCGGGCAGATGAGTATTTATTCATCCATCTCAAGGCAATTGAACTCGCCCTTAGACTCAATGTTCCCCTTATTGTCATAGGGACGTACACGAACCTTTATGAAAGCAATCTGCAAACTCGGCTTATCGATCGTTTAGAAAAGACGGACAAACAAGTCGAACAAGTGAAAATGGAAGTGCTAGACCTCTTAAAAAAACACCCCTCACTTGCGTGGACTTATATTGCCCCCAGTCCTCATGTTGATAGTCGTTTCATTCATCAACCCTATCAAGTAGGGGGATCGGTTGTTTTGACAAATAAGAATGGTAAAGCTGAAGTGAGTATTGTTGACCTTGTTGATTTTGCCCTTTTAGTGGCGGATGCACAGGCTAATGTTAATCATCAAATCCTCACAATTGCCAGTTTATAGAAGTAACATCCCGCCAATTAATCAATCAAAGGTCATCCTTTGATTTTTTTGTAAGCGTTTTATTATCATGAGAGTTGACAAGAACGCATTTTAAATATATGCTAAATCTAGAATTAAGGCATACCTTAAAAAATAGAAAGAAATGATGATGAAATTAAGATTTTATTTAGGAACATTCTTGGCACTGACACATTTAATAGCCTGTGCACCAATAGGTGAATATGAATATGTAGAAGGCAAAGTGAATATTGTAGCTACGACGACGATGCTTGGTGATTTAGCCACACAAATAGGTGGGGAACATGTGCATGTCATCACCCTTATGAAAGCAGGCGTGGATCCGCATTCCTATAATCCTAAACCAAGCGATACAAGAGCGCTTGCCAAAGCCGACTTAGTCCTCATGAATGGGCTACATTTAGAAGCCAAGATGGGTGATGTTTTAGCAAGTATCGCTGAAGAAAAACGCTTTCGCGCAAGTGATATACTTGAAGCCATGAGTACATCGGCAATTATTAAAGACGATGAGGGCCAAGTTGATCCCCATATTTGGGGCAACATTCTTCACTGGACGCATGTTGCAGAAGGACTAAGTGCCAAATTAGTGGCAATAGATAACGCTCATCAAGCGGATTATCTTTCCACTTATGAGCAATATCGTCTTCAACTTGATGACACTTATGAAGATGCCTCTCAACTTGTCGACACCCTAGATATAAGTCAAAGAGTGTTGGTCACAGCCCATGATGCCTTTGCCTATTTTGGTCAGTTGTTTGCCTTTGAAGTGTACGCAATTCAAGGCATATCAACACAAAGTGAAGCCAGTGTTAAAGACATCCAAGACTTAGCAAATCTTGTCGTTGATCGTGGTGTCAACGCTATCTTCGTGGAGACGAGCGTACCGGAAAACACGATTCGTTCAGTGTTAGAAGCTGTCGAGGCTAGAGGCGAGACACTGCGCATTGGTGGCCATCTTTATAGTGACTCCTTAGGGAGTGTCGAGGGTGAGGCTGATACGTATATAAATATGTACCGCCACAATGTGGAAACGATCGTCACAGCATTACAAGGAGAGCAAGTATGAACGCAATTAAAATATTTGATTTAACGGTGAGTTACGACTTAAAACCTGTCTTATGGGATATTGACCTTGAAATTCCCCTTGGGGCACTTGTTGCCGTTGTGGGACCAAATGGTGCGGGTAAATCTACACTCATTCAAGCGATCTTAGGTCTAGTGAAACGGGTATCAGGAGAGGTTAGTTTTTTAGACCAACCTTATCAAAATGTCCAAAAACGTATTGCCTATGTGCCACAAAGAGGTAGTGTTGATTGGGATTTCCCCACCACTGTTGAAGATGTTGTGTTGATGGGACGATACGGTCATATTGGGTGGATTAAACGACCACGAAAAGTTGACCGGGATAAAGTCGAGGACGCTTTAAAAAAAGTTGATATGCTCGCCTATCGTCACCGCCAAATTAGTGAACTCTCGGGAGGCCAACAACAACGCGTGTTTTTGGCGCGCGCCCTCGTTCAAGAAGCGGATATTTATTTGATGGATGAACCTTTCGTCGGTGTGGATGCTAAAACAGAAAAAGCTATTGTCACTATTTTAAAAGCACTCAAGAATGATGGGAAGACGGTCGTGGTTGTTCATCATGACTTGCAAACGGTCCGCGAATATTTTGATTATGTGACCTTATTGAATCGTAAAGTCATTGCCTTTGGACTTGTTGATGATGTCTTTAGTGATGATTTGATTAGAAAAACGTATCAATCACATTCACTTATTAAAAATGGAGATGACCATGCCTGATTTTATCGCTCAAAATTATACACTGTTTGTCATTGTACTTGCCACCCTGTTTTTAGGGGTAGTCAATGGCGTATTAGGGGTGTTTACTGTGTTAAAGCGTCAAGCCCTTGTTGGCGATGCCCTTTCCCATGCAACACTGCCTGGTGTCGTCCTTGCCTTTATGTTTAGTGGCGTTAAAGATATGTGGGTGCTCTTAATTGGTGCAGCGCTATCTTCGCTGATTGCCATGCTTCTCATTGAGGGCATTAAACGTGTATCTAAGACAAAGGATGACGCTTTACTTTCACTGATTCTTGCTAGCTTTTTTGGTGTTGGGCAAGTGTTACTTATGCTTGTTCAATCAGGGGGGAATAGTCAAGCGAGTGGTTTAGAAAGTTTCATTTTTGGACAGGCGGCGACGATGTTAATGAGTGATGTCTATCTCATCGCCGGTGTTGCCCTTTTTGTCATCTTCATCATTGTTCTTTTTTACAAGGAACTCAAGTTATTTGTGTTTAATCCCAAGTATTTTTATAGTCTAGGGTTTTCTTCTTTATTCATGAGTGGACTACTCACAACGTTAACGGTGTTAGTTGTCACCATTAGTATTCGTACAGTAGGGGTCATTTTAATGAGTGCATTTTTGATTGCCCCTAGTGTCTCTAGCCGTCAATGGTCGAATCGTCTTTTGAACAATCTTGTATTAGCCGGCATTTTTGGTGTGATTGCGGGTGTTGGTGGAAGTCTTATTTCCGCTCAAGTAACCAATCTACCAACCGGTCCCGTCATTGTCGTTTTCCTCTCGCTTATTGTCGTGGTGTCACTCCTCTTTGCCCCGCGACGGGGGATTATATTTTCTAGCCTTCAGCTCCAAAGACATAAACGGGCTCTGGCCAAGTACTATCAACTTATTCACCTTTATGAGGTTAAAGAAAAAATTATGCGAAGCAATCTCAGTGATGAAAAGTTTTTAGATGAGGGTCTAGTTGAGGTCGTCGGAGATTATATTGAGTTGAGCCCTAAAGGGACCGCTTTTGTCAGCACCTTATTAAGAAGGGAGCAACGTTAATATGAGTATTGAATTATCGATGTTGCTTGTGGCAATCCTCGCCAGTCTTGCCAGCAGTATTGTTGGGGTTTTCCTCGTCTTACGGAAAATGTCAATGATGACAGATGCTATTTCTCACACTGTCCTCCTTGGTATTGTCCTCGCCTTCATGATAACCCGTGATCTTAATCATCCCCTTCTTATTATCGGAGCGACGATCGTGGGGGTGTTGACCGTTGTCCTCGTTGAATTATTGGTCAAGTCAAAAAAGACAAGTGAAGATGCGGCGACGGGTGTCGTCTTTCCCCTTCTATTTGCCATTGCAATTATTTTAATTTCCCTCGAATTTAGAGGGGTTCACCTTGATATTGATAGTGTCTTACTAGGTAATCTTGAATTTGTTTATTTTGATCAATTACAAGTAGGAGGAGTCAATATTGGTCCGCGTTCTCTTTATATACTCGCACTTGTGTTGGTATTGAATCTTGGCTTTTTTATCCTGTTCTATAAGGAACTAAAAATTGTCAGTTTTGACGCTAAACTTGCAGCAGTTTTAGGCATTTCACCCCTGATTATTCATTATGGTCTTATGATGCTTGTCTCCCTCACCGCGGTTACTAGTTTTGATGCGGTTGGTAGTGTCGTTGTCATTGCCCTCATGGTGGGCCCTGCTGTGACCGCCCTCCTTTTCACCAAAAACTTATTAAGAACCGTCTTACTTTCGATGGGCATTGGTCTATTTAATTCAGTGGGAGGTTTTCTCTTCGCCCTTTATTTTGATTTACGGACAAGTGGGGTTATCGCAGGGATGACCCTTATTGTCTTTCTTGTTGCCTTGCTTGTAAATCCCAAGAATGGTGTTATTGCCCTCATCCTTAGAAGACGTGCACAAAAGATTGAGTTTAGTCTTGTCGCCCTCCTTAATCACTTAGAGAACCATCAAAAGAGTAATGCAAATCGCACAAGTAAGGAAGCCCTAAAAACGACTTTTAGTGTCACAAGTCGGCCCAACTATTTAATTAACTTTGCCTTTAAAAAAGGGTATATTGAATATCGTAATGAGTATATTCATATTACCGAAAGTGGCCACCAATTTTATCGCCGTAAAACACAAACATATGAGTTTGAATTATAGGAGGACATCATGAACCGTGCAGAAGAAGATTATATCAAAGCTGTTTATGAATTAACGATTGAAAAGGATGAAGCACTTGCAAAAACAAGTGAGCTTGTTTCTAAATTTGGCTTTAGTGATCAATCGGTCAATGAAATGGTCAAACGTCTTGTCAAAAAGGGCCTGTTTAAGTTTTCGCCTTACAAGGGTGTAAGATTAACGGAACTGGGGAGAAAAGAAGCCGTACAAATGGTGAGGCGTCATCGCCTCTTAGAACTATTTTTAAATAAAGCCCTAGGCTTTGATTGGCATGAAGTTCATGAAGACGCTGAGAAGCTTGAACATGTTGTGTCCACGAAGGTGATATCGGCGATTGATCGTTATTTAGACTATCCCACCCACTGTCAACATGGTAACCCAATTCCCACCGAAGAAGGCAAGGTTGAACACGTATCACAAACATCGATATTTGATCTAAATGAGGGTGATTGCTTTCGTCTTGTGCGGGTCAAGGATCATAAGGACTTACTCACTTATCTTAATCAAATTGATCTCAAACTTGATGAGGCGTTTATCGTGATGTCTAAGGACAGTTTTGTGGGGATGGTCAGTATTAAAAATGACACCCATACCCTTCGTCTTACCAAAACCATCGCTGACCTTTTGTTTGTAGAACGACTATAAATGACAGAGACCATGCATCGAGAAAGCTTATTTGATTAAATTGGGGTAAAATAGGAAAGCATAAGGAGTAAATGATGAAACCATTCCACCAAAAAGACGTTATGTATATTAAAACCGTGACATTACGCGTCAATGACATCGACAAGATGTTAGATTTTTATGTAAATGTATTAAAAATGACCCTGATTAAAACTCACAATCATGCATATGATTTAGGGACAAAGTCAGGACGTGTCTTAGTAAGACTCACTCATGATAAATCCGCTCGGGTCAATAAGGGAAGAAGAACAGGACTTTACCACTTTGCCCTTTTACTACCAAGTCGCCATGACTTAGGGGTGTTTTTAAATGATTATCTTGCTAACAATCATCCCCTCAGTGGTGCATCTGATCACGCAGTGAGTGAAGCTTTATACTTAAATGATCCCGAGGGCAATGGTATTGAAATATATTGTGATCGACCTGCTGAGGCATGGGTGTTTAATCCTCAAGGTATCGTGATGAAGACGGAACCACTTGACCATGTTTCCTTAATGAAAGAAAAAGGAGACTACACGCATCTCCCTGATGAAACAGTGATGGGACACCTCCATCTTCATGTCAATGACATCGTTATTGCTAAGCAATTTTTTATAGAGACTTTAGGTTTTAATCTTATGTTAGATTATGGTCCCTCGGCTTCATTTGTCAGTGACGCAAATTACCATCACCATCTAGCATTCAATACATGGATGGGACAAGCCAATCCGCATTTAGAAGATGGTGAAACGGGACTGATTGCCTATGAGGTGAATTTACCTAATCACTATGTTCATCCCATCAAAGAGCGTTTAATGGCTAAACAAGTCCCATATCAAGTAGAAGCAAATGACATCGTGCTTAAAGATATGAATGGTACGACGATCTTTCTTGTCAAACAAGATTAAAATACGTATTGTCACTCATTAATATATGTTGATTATGGATATCACTTATTGATTAATCATCTATATGTTTATTATGGTCGATTAATCTCGTAGAGTAAGCCTTCCATCTCATCATCAAGTTTAGGGTTATAGCGACGATAAGCAGCAACAAAGTGCATGCCTATTTTTTCCATGACTCTTGCACTGGCGATATTGTGGCGGTCACAGGTGGCAATGACTTTTTGTAAACCTAATTCATCAAAGGCATAGTGAAGCATCATTTTAGCGGCTTCACTCATATAACCTAAGGACCAATAAGAACGATTTAAAATATAACCGAGTTCACCAATATGGGTGTTTTTTATCGTGATATCAATCACACCAATTAAATCATCACTATGGCGTAAGATAATCGCAAAGCGATATATTTTCCGTTCGGGATCGTTGACTAGACGAAGGCTACTCTCAACATAATTTAGCGTTTCACTATACGTGTTAGGTCCCCATAACATATAACGCGTGGTCGTTTCATCGCTTGCATAAAGATGGATGCTAATAGCATCACTCTTTTTAAGGGGACGAAGATAGAGATGACGAGATGTTAAACGCATAATCTTATTTTAGCACTCCGCAATCATCTTGAAGGGATTATTTAACACGAGTGTTATAATTAATCTGAGATATAAGATGATGAATATTTATGAAGGTTATATTGA
>CAYWQC010000022.1:0-11867 GCA_964460405.1 uncultured Staphylococcaceae bacterium
TGGGTGCTCTTCGCGTTTGGATAACTCAACATCCATACGCGACAAGACAAGACTTGATGGCAAAATATCTAAATTTTTCATCACTGTTTTCTTGATAATGCGGTTGACATCAACACCATTAAAAAAGCCATCAAAAATTGTGTTTTTTAGCATAGAACTATCAAGGCCAAGACCCCGGCTTGCATTCGCCTGTGGGTCCATGTCGACAAGCAAAACACGACGATCAAAATGAGCAAGCGAACTTGAGAGGTTGATTGAGGTCGTCGTTTTACCGACACCCCCTTTTTGGTTGGCTATTGCAATAATTTTTCTCGACATATCTACAGTGGCTTTCTTTTGATTTGTGCATAAGGACGTGGGTACTTATCGGCAGTGGGCTTCATTTTTAAAAACATGAGATTCATGCGTAGAGATTGATCACTTGGCAAATAAGCTTTATCATTTTTGATAAGTTTTACGTTAAGTACTTTTATCGCATGTTTGCTCGCTTCAAGTTCCGTGTCTGCGTGAGCACCCTTGAGGGCAATAAAGACACCGTCGACTTTCGTAAACGGAATCGCAAGTTCTAATATGACGGGCAGATGAGCGACTGCTCTAGCTGTGACTACGTCAAAACTCTCACGAAACTTATCATCAAGATCTTCAGCCCGTTTATTAAGAATGGTCACTTTTTTAAGTTCTAATTGGTAAACAACTTCTTGGAGAAAGGAACAGCGCTTACTTGTCGGTTCTACAAGCGTGACATCTAAGTCAGGAAAGATAATTTTAAGAGGAAGCCCAGGAAAGCCTGCGCCAGAACCGATGTCGAGCACGCGTTGATGGGAAAAACTATGAATTCTGACTAGGAGTAAACTATCATAAAAATGTTTTTCAACAAAGTCTTGAGCAGGGAGAGCGGTGAGATTAAACTTCTGATTCCATTCTTCCAGCAGCTTCGCATAACGAGAAAAATCTTTAACCATTTGCTCTGTTAAAGTGATGTGGTACGTGTCCAGTAAGGTTCTTAATTGTTCAATTTCCATTGTTGTTATGGCGCTTAATATGAATCATGAGGATGGCAATATCACTGGGGTTAACCCCACTAATACGTTTAGCTTGACCGATGGTTGTTGGGCGAACACGATCAAGTTTTTGTCGTGCTTCTAAGCGTAAACCATCAAGATGTAAATAATCAAGTGTGGTAGGCACTGGATAATCTTCAAGCTTTTGAAACTTTTGAGCCTCTGCCTCTTGCTTGGCTATATAGCCCTCATATTTTACCATAACTTCGAGTTGAAATATACCGCTAATGTCTAAATTTAATGCTGTAAGTTCAGGAACAAAATCAGCGATTTTTTCATATTTGACATTCGGTCTTTTAACAAGGTCGTATGCAGACATTCCACCATTGAAACCCGGATATCCGACTGAGTCTAAGTAGGTAATCAACCCTTTATCAAGACCAAAATGAGTGTTTTTAAGAATTGTTTTAGCCTGGGCTAGTTTATCTAATTTGCTGAGAAATTTTTGATATCTCTCTTCTTTTATAAGACCGACACGATAACCATCACTCGTTAATCTTAAATCGGCGTTATCATGACGGAGTAAGAGACGATATTCGGCGCGAGATGATAATAAGCGATAAGGCTCACTTGTTCCCTTTGTGACAAGGTCATCAATCATCACACCAATATATGCCTGATCACGACGTAAAATCAGTGGAGCTTGATCACGAATTTTTAAAACGGCGTTAATACCCGCCATAAGGCCAAGTCCGGCAGCTTCTTCGTAGCCACTCGTGCCAATGATTTGTCCAGCGGCAAATAACCCACTATATTTTTTTAACTCAAGTGTTTTCTTTAATTGCAATGGGTCAAAACTATCATATTCGATCGCATAAGCATATTTAAGAATGCGGGCATGTTCAAGTCCGGGCAATGAATGAACCATTGCATCTTGAACAGCTTCAGGCATACTTGTTGAAAAGCCTTGTAAATACATCGAATCGGAGTCACGAGATTCAGGTTCAAGGAAGAGTTGATGCCTTTCCTTGTCAGCAAAACGAACAATTTTGTCTTCAATACTCGGACAGTAACGTGGACCAGTTCCAGTCACAAAACCACCATACATTGACGATTCATTAAGGTGATCATTAATGATTTGATGGGTTGCTGGTTGTGTGTAAATAAGATGACATAGTACCTGTTCTTCCATCGTGATATAGCGATCCGCAGTATATGAAAAATTCAGATAACCTTCCATGCCATATTCAGGCTTAGTTTTTGAAAAATCAATCGAGTCACGGGCAATCCGTTGTGGTGTCCCTGTTTTAAGACGGAAAAAGGTAAACCCCATTTTTTCTAGATAAGGAGAAAGACCCTTTGAGGCCTTTTCACCTTCAGGACCGGAGTCTTTGGCCTGATGACCAATTAAAACAGTCGATTCCATATACGTCCCTGTTGTTAACACAACTGCGCGACTATACACATCACTCCCATCTCCTAATTTGACACCAAAAACAGTTGTGTCATCATGAAGAATGCCGGTCACCATCGCTTCTTTTACACTGAGGTTTTCCGTGTTTAGAATCACCGATTGTACATAGGCGGGGTAGCGGAGTTTGTCTGCTTGAAATCTTAAACATTGAACACCAGGCCCTTTACCTGTATTAAGCATTTTAACTTGCAAGGGTTCGTGATCGGCAAAAATACCCATCATCCCTCCTAGCGCATCAATTTCGCGGACAACGATGCCTTTAGCCGAACCACCAATGCTTGGATTACAGGGCATGTTCGCTATTTTTTTTATGTTTAAAGTAAGAAGCAAGGTTTTTGCTCCCATGTGGGCGCTTGCTAGGGCTGCTTCAACACCAGCATGGCCACCTCCTACAACTATGACATCATAGTCAAAGGTCATTATCCAACCGAACCTTCCATGTCAAGTTTAATAAGGCGGTTGAGTTCAAGGGCA
Organism: uncultured Staphylococcaceae bacterium; assembly: GCA_964460405.1. Classification (GTDB taxonomy): domain Bacteria; phylum Bacillota_I; class Bacilli_A; order RFN20; family CAG-826; genus DATESG01. The sequence goes on from CAYWQC010000022.1 coordinate 2,950, forward strand.
TATTCCATGGGTAATTCACGACTAAATGGTTCAATAAAGCCCATCACGATCATTTGCGTAGCATCCTCTTCAGAAATGCCTCGGCTCATCAGATAAAAGAGTTGATCTTCACTAATTTTACTGACTGTTGCTTCATGCTCAATATAGGATTGATTATTTTCAATCATATTAATGGGAATCGTATCACTCTTAGAAAAATCATCAAGAATGAGCGTATCACACTCAACATGAGTTTGTGAATTATACGCCCGTTTTGTATGCCGGACTTTTCCCCGATAATTAGCGGTTCCCCCACCATGAACAATCGACTTGGAAATGATTGTCGATGAGGTGTTTGGCGCTAAGTGAATCATGCGAGCACCGGCATCTTGAATTTGACCTTCACCGGCTACGGCGATGGAAATCGTTGTTCCTTTTGCGCCTTCACCAATAAGGATACAAGATGGATACTTCATATTAATGAGACTACCAATATTACCATCAATCCATTCCATATGGCCGCCTGCGTGGACAAGAGCGCGTTTGGTGACTAGATTGACAATGTTATTTGACCAGTTTTGGATGGTTGTATAGCGACATTTAGCGTTTTTGTGGACAATAATTTCGACAACCGCGGCATGCAGGGACTCTTCACTATAAATTGGCGCAGTACAGCCTTCAACATAATTAACATCAGCCCCTTCGTCAACAATAATGAGGGTTCTTTCAAATTGGCCCATTTTCACATAGTTGATACGGAAATATGATTGTAATGGTTTTTCTAACTTGACACCAGGAGGGACATAAATAAAACTACCGCCACTCCAAACCGCGCCATTCAGTGCAGTAAAGCGGTTGTCATCATAAGGAACGACCGTATTAAAATACTTCTTAAATAAGTCAGGATGTTGTTTTAAAGCTTCATCAGTCGAAAGAAAGATGACGCCTTTTTCGATAACTTCATCAAGCATATTGTGGTAGACCACTTCACTATCATATTGAGCGGCCGCTCCGGCTAAATACTTTTGTTCAGCCTCGGGAATACCTAATTTTTGAAACGTATTTTTAATCTCTTGAGGAACGTCTTTCCAATCCTTCACTTCGTTATCGGTCACACGATTAAAGTACGTGTAACTATCAAACTTGACAACACTAAGATCAGGACCAAAATGAGGAGCCTTACTATCTTGGAACCCCTTAAAAGAATTGAGGCGGAATGCCAACATCCAGTCGGGTTCGCCCTTAAGCGCAGAAATTTTTCTCACCACCTCTTCGTTTAGACCAATCCCGGTTTGGACCGACGACATTTGGCGATCGTGGAATCCGTATTTATATTTTTCGAATTTTATATCTTCCATTATTTATGGTTATCTCCTTTGTTTTGTATGAGGCTTTTAGCACCATGCCACCCAATGAGCGCACATTTAATCCGCGAGGGTTGCTTGGAGGTGTTGATAAAGACAATTGCTTCATCTAACACTGTTTCATCAAAAGGTTTTTCATCAAGCATAAGTTCATATTGCTTGATGATATAGAGGGCATCTTTCAGGGATTGCCCCACGAGTAACTCGCTCATTACTGACGTAGAAGCGGTTGAAATCGTACAACCAATGCCATCCCATGCACAGTCGCTTACCTGATCATTTTCCACAAGTAAGTAAACGTGAATATCGTCGATACAGCTCGAACTATTCATGTGAATTCTAAGATACCGTGGATCATCAACTGTCCGTTTATTGCGCGGGTTTTCGTAATGACTCATAATAATCTGACGCATTAAAGCTGGTTCAATCGAAATAGGCATCGAGAAAGTCTCCTCCCTTGGCACAGGCATCAACAAAGGCATCAATGTCTGCACGCGTTGTATAAATATACATGCTCATGCGAATTGTTGCATGAGTTTGTAAAAAATCAGTGAGAATTTTAGCGCAGTGTTGACCACTACGTACGGCAATCCCCTTAGTATTAAAATAAGTAGCGGCATCCTGAGCAAATACACCTTTAAGATTAAATGTAATAATCCCGGCCTCTGCCTTCTCATTGTAAATGATGACATTATCGAGTTGTTTAAGCTTTGAAATCGCATAAGTGCGTAAGCCTGCTTCGTAAGCTACAATATCATCCATGCCAATGTCTTGTAAGTATTCAACCGCTTTTTGCAGGCCAAATACGCCTTCTAAGTTGAGTGTACCCGCTTCAAACTTTGCCGGTGGCAACATTAAGTCGACATCGCCACACATATCAAACCGGGCATTCATGCCCCCTCCCATCATCAAGGGGTCCATCTTTTCGAGGAGGTGATATTTTCCATAAAGAACACCAATGCCGGTAGGTCCGAGCATTTTGTGACCACTAAATGAGAGAAAATCAATATCTAAGTCACGGACGTCCGTCTTGAAATGAGGAACAGACTGGGCACCGTCAACAACAACAAGAGCACCAAATTCATGGGCGATTTTAGTAATCTCCTTGAGATCAATGAGAAATCCCATCACATTAGTGACATGGGCGACCGCAACAATTTTCGTTTTTTTAGAAATGACCTTGCGAAGATTTTCCGCTGTCAATCTGCCCTCTTCATCAAGGGGAATATAATTGATCGCCGCACCAGTATGCTCATTCACTTTAAACCAAGGGAGTACATTAGAAGCATGTTCAGCTTGGGTAATGAGAATCTCATCTTCACTATTTAGATATTTGATTCCATACCCGTAGGCGACAAGATTGATTGACATTGAGGTGCCACTAGTGAACACAATTTCATCTTTTTGAGCGCCAATGAAATCGGCGACCGTTTGCCGGACTTCATCAACACGAACATCAACTTCATAGGCCGTTTGGTAATCGCCACGATGAGAATTAGATGTACATTCACTAAGATACTCATGCACGCCATCAATCACACTTTGTGGTTTGAACGTAGTGGAAGCATTATCAAGAAAGATTAAAGGTTTGCCATTAATCTTACGTTTCAACATTGGAAAATCACGAGCGATTTTTCCATGATCAATCATTAGAGAGCCTCCTCAAGATTGTTTGTTAATCTTCTTGCAAGATCTTCATCATCAACATATTTAATCACCGGTTCCAAATAACCCTTTGTGATGAGACGCTTGGTTTCGATTTCACTGATACCGCGGGATTGCATATAGTAAAGATGATCACTATTGACTTTTCCCACTGTTGCCGCGTGACTGGCGGCCACATCATTATGATGAATCACAAGAATAGGATCAGCCTTAGCTTGGGCCTTATCATCAAAAATAATGATTTTCGCTGTTTGGTGGGTTTCTGCACGTGTCATATTTTCAAAAATGGCACTGGTGCCACTAAAGTCGAGTTTAGAGTCATCAATAATCACACCATAATTTTGCATATCTGCAAAAGTGTGTCCATGTTTATGTAAAAAACTTACGTCATACACCTTACTATGTTGTTGGTCAACAAGCGAAGAGAGTAACCAATTCGTACGGGCGTTTTGCCCAACCAGTTCAACTTGCACATTAAACTGGCGATTCGTTCGATTAAAGTCTGGTGTTGCAAAATCGATATCAACACCTTCTTCGAGGCGATAAATGCGATTAAATACTTGTACTTCTTCCGCAAGCAAATGAATGATTTTTCCCCGTGTGTTAGGCATCACGACATAATTAATCGGCATGGTGTGTTGGCCTACATTAATAATAACGTTAATATCTTCCATTGAAGAGAGAAAGACCTCACTGATTTCTTCAGGGAAAGTATGTTCATCGATCACCGCATTTTTCAGCGATCTACCTTCAAAAAAGATACGATTATCTTCAATGTGTGAATATGTTGCTTTTTTGAAATTGTTCGCCATAACTAGATACTTTCTTTGACAGCACAACTGCCAAGTGTTTGAACTTTAACGGCTTCTTTTTCAATTTTAATGCCCTTTTCACGGGCTAACCATTCATATCCTTCGCTATCAATGCGTTGAATAACACCCACATCGCCATCAACTACGACCTGACCATTAATCATGACAATTGCTCGAGTTGGATCGATTAAATCATAAAGACGAGCGTAGTGAGAAATGATGAGAAAACTACGTTCTGCACTTTTTTCCTGATTGATTTGGTCGGCAATTACTTTAATCCCATCAACATCTAATCCTGAATCAATTTCATCCAGCATAGCAAAAGTTGGTTGTAGTAATTTCATTTGCAAAATTTCATTACGCTTCTTTTCTCCACCGGAAAATCCTTCGTTGAGGTTACGATTAGATAGATCAAGGGGCATCTGCATTTCCTTACTTGCCTTTTCAATTAATCTAAATAATTTTATAGGTGAAACAGGTTTTTCATTTCTTGCATTAAGCGCGGCTCGAATAAAATCAGCGTTAACAACACCAGGGACTTCACTTGGTGCTTGCATGCCTAAGAACAGACCAGCGCGTGAACGTTCATCGACAGACATTGATAAAACGTCCTTGCCATCGAACAAAATGCTTCCTTCAGTGATGATATAATTTGGGTTTCCCATGATTGCGTTGAGCAAGGTTGATTTACCATGACCATTTGGACCAAGAAGGGCAACAGTCTCGCCATCACTAATGGTAAGATTGACCCCATTTAAAATATGCTTATCGACAACCTTAACATGTAGGTTTATAATTTCTAATTTTGCCATATTACCTCCGTGTAACGCTTTATATTTTAGAGCAATAAAACACCATTCTCAAGGATTATGATAATGAGGGTTATTTTTAATAAAAATAGGGGGCAAAAAAGCTCAGTTTTTCGATAATAAAAAAAAGCGACATTCCTTATTGAATTAATAAGGTAGAAACGATACAATAAATAAGCATATTTATTCAGGAGGTATAACATAAAATATGAGAAGACGTAAAGCGACTATCTCTATTGCGGCCCTAACTGCATTGACATTGATTACTGGTTGTAGTGGTAATCTTGTTGAAGATAAAAACGGTAACGTAATCACGATGACAATCGGCGATGAAACCGTACAAATTGCCGCTGGTGACTTGCTAGATGATTATCTAGGAACCACTGCAGGCGTCAAAAGTTATTATGATGCAGTTTATGAAGTTGTTGTCCGTGAATTGTTTGAAAAATCAAGTCAAGCAACAACACGTAATGACATCTATAACCAAGCAAAAAGAGATGTGGAAAGCACAAAAGAAAAAGCCCGGAGCAATGCCGATAATGGTGGCTCCTACGATGAAGAATTAGAAGCTCTACTCGACGCCGAAGGGGTTGAAGACCTTACGGAACTTGAAGAGAAAAAAGCTTATGAACACATGCAAACCGAACTTAAAGATCAATTCTTTGAGGGGGGAGAAGGTTCATGGGCGCCAAACGCCTGGACTGAATTAGTTGTCGGCGAACGCGATACAAATGGCGACCTAGTCACTGATGAAAATGGTGACCCAACATATGCAGGTTACTTAAATGAACGCCTTCCCTACCATGTCCGTCACATCCTTATTAAGGTCGGCGCTGGCAGTAATGCTGTTTATGACGCAAGCATTACCAAAGATGATGCAATTAGATTAGGTTCGGCAGTGACATCACTTGCCAACCGTGCTGAATACGAATCATTTGGCCGTCTTGCTAGACAAATAAGTGAAGATGATGGTAGTGCAGCTGAATTTGGTGACCTCAAAATCATGGATGCCAAAACTGAATTCGTTAATGAATTCAAACTAGGTGTTTATACATTTGAAGGCATTTATAACCAAGCTCATGATGCCGCTACAAAAGCTAAACTCAATATTCCAACCGAAGCCCAAACAACCTTTACAAACTTAGGGCTAACCGAAGTGCCTTATGAAGCCGCTCTCAATTTAATTGATGTGGCCGATGTTGAAAAGGACGCAAATGGTAATGAAGTCAATGATGGTGAAGCCAAGTACTTCCCCCGTAACATTTACTTCAATAAATACTTCAATCGCCACAATGTTGCGGTTATCACACCAACGAGTGTCGACCCTAATAGTGACAATGGTCTTGCCAACGCAAGTTATGAAGGCCTTCCAGGTTTCACTGCCGTTGATGAACTTGGTGGCAAAAAAGTATTAACCGACGAAAAAGGCAATGTCATCTTAATGGTCAGAGCCGGTAGTAATGGTGGTTATGAAGGTGTTCACTTTATTTCAATCGAAAGAAGTGCACTCGTCGAAGAGGAAGATGGTGTCAGTCTTGAAGAATACTACACAATCAAACTCCCAGGTGATCCAAACTATCCAACCACAACCGAAGGTGATAACAAAGACACTTTTGTTAACTTCTTCCGTCAAGACACAAGTTCTTATAAAAACCGTGCTGACTATGTCACCCAACAAATCAAAGGGTTCGACTCAAGAATTGATGATAGAATCTTCACATTATTATACGAAGAACTTGATGTAACGGTTCATGATCAAACACTCGAAACAGCCATCTTTGATTACATTGATGCTCAATATGCTTCCAGTCGTTTCAATGATACCTATCAACTCAATAATTCCTGGAATACATACAGTGAATACATTGAACAACAAGAGGTGCTCCGCGAACGTCTAGTCCCCGAAGCATGTGCAATCAACTTCGAAACTGGTGGTGCTGACTATAGCGAAGGAGGAATCTGTTACTATGCAAAATAAAGTTAAAAAATTAACAGGTTTATTAACCTTATCCTTAGTGTTAGCGGGCTGTGGTGAAATTGTTGCCACACCAACTAATAACGATGACCCCCTTGTTGATGGTACCAACCACGACATTAACAACAAGATCGAAGTCATTTATGAAACCTATGCTGACTCAAATGCCAGCAAGGAACAAATTCTTGATGAAGTGCTGCTTGCAGTTGCCGAATCTGAAATTGGTCAATATGATGAACTCGATGCGACAACCAAGCAATTAGTCGATGATCGTGCCCTTGAAAAACTTTTCAATGAGATTTCCTCTGGTACATATGAATTCCGTGGTGTCTTTAATGAAGAACACTATGTGCTTGATACCATCTACAAAAATGCTTACCATCTTGTTAGTGAAGGTAATCCAGTGACTGTTAAGGAACTAAGCGATCTTACCTTCTTCAACGAAGGATTATTCCTTGCTAATATTGACGAAACTAACTTTACGCTTCCTGAACATAAACTCATTCACATTGACTACTATGCAGACTACTTAGAAGAAAAGTTTGTTCCAGAAGTCTATCGTGACCTTCTTGTTGAAACATACGTCAAAAATGAACAAGCCTCGACGATTGGTCGGAACTATGCTCGTAAGGTAACCTATGTTGCCATCGAAGATAGCACCACCTATCCTGAAGCCGCTCGTAACCTTATTAATGCCTTCATCGACACCAATATCCTTGGTGGCGGTAATCCTGACTTAGAAATTCTTGCCAATGCCTGGCGTGGTGTGGCGGATGATTTCATCGCCAACGAAGCAACTCTACTTGCTACCGCTGGACTTGTTGACACAGTCAATAATGTTGATCGTACACTATATGGTGATATTATGCGCCAATACGACAAGATTAAAGATGACGAAAAGTTAACGGATAAGTCTGTTGAGAATGACTTCACCAATAATGGTGCCTATACCAAAGAAACCGGTCTAGAAATTAAGAAGAATAATCTTCGTAAAAAAGACCTCGTTATCAGCGAATGGGCCATTAAAAATGGTGGACTCTCCTCCCTACCAGAAGCCATCCGTAATCGTGTCTTCAATATTGGTACTGCTAATGGTGTTGATTTTGTTGAAGATGATCTCGGTGTTGTTGCCAATGCTGGTAAGGTCGATGAAGCAATTTCTGCGACTGATAATACCTTCATTCGTAACATCTTTGGAAACTACTACTTAGTGCCACAAGCCTACGAAAAGAATGATAATCGTAACTTCTTAATTTACGAAGACTCAACCTTCTATATTGTTCAAGTTGAAGAAGCTGTAAACACTGCTAAATTAACTGACGGCAATATTCGCTACTATGGCAACGAAGACTATCTCAATCGTAGTGAAGCTGACATCGATGAAGTCATCACAAATGTCGCTCGTGAACTTGGTGAAGTTGCTTCAACCTCAACCAACGCCCGTCAATTCTATATTGAAAAATTAGATATCACTTTCCATGATGAAGCAGTCAAAGATTACTTCGTCACTACTTTCCCTGATATCTTTGATGAAGAGTAAGACAAACACTCACAAAATTAAGGAGCCAAACGGCTCCTTTTTGTTCTATAATAAAGGTAATAAAGTGAGGTGAAACAATGAATAAAGACTGTATTTTTTGTAAAATCATCGACAAGGAACTGCCTGCTAATATTATTTATGAGGATCTTGATGTCATCGCCTTTCTTGACATCAACCAGGCAACTAAAGGCCATACCCTTGTCATCCCTAAAAACCATCATGAGACATATTTATCAACGCCTAAAGAAGAGATGCATCATGTAATGGATGTTGCCCAAAAAATTGGCCAAGCACAAATGAAGCAACTACTTGCCCGGGGTGTCAACATTATTATTAATAACTATCCTCCAGCTGGTCAAGTCATTCCCCATTTTCATGTCCATGTCATCCCGCGCTATGATCAAACGGATGGTCTGTCAATTGAAATGGTTGATAAGAAGCATCCAGACTTCAATCTACCCGTCTTAGCCAGTCAAATCCGCAAAGGTCTATAAGGTCTATAACATCGCAGATAACCCATAGAAGGGTTATCTGCTTTTTGTTTGTTTTCTCATTTATGAAAAATTATATTTCCAAGTGACAAATTGTCAATTAAAATATAATTAGATAAAAATCAAAGGGGATTTATATGAAATCAAAAGTCATGAATGGACGAGCGCCTAGTCTCTCACTTTTCTTGATGGTTTTGCTTGCTTCCTGCGGTGGAGGTGCAACAAGTAGTCTACAAGTTTTTACAGACGATATTGAAGCAAGTGGTGCCCCTCTTAATCTTGG
>CAYWQC010000023.1:0-11828 GCA_964460405.1 uncultured Staphylococcaceae bacterium
GAAGGAGCATCAACATTCGTTCACCTTGCCGAAAAAAATGGTGGACTCAACGTGCCAAACATGGAGAAATTTGGTCTTGGCCAACTCAATGATATTTTGGGCGTTAAAAAAGTGAGTAATCACCCGCAATCCTATAACTTACGTGTCCATGAAGCTAGTAGTGGTAAAGATACAATGACAGGTCACTGGGAAATGATGGGAATTCACACTACAAAACCGTTTCAAACGTTTACAGAGACAGGGTTTCCACAAGCACTAATTGATGAACTTGAAGAGAGAAGCGGACATAAAATCATCGGTAACGTCGCTGCTAGTGGCACAGAAATCATCGAACAATTAGGTGAAGAAGCGATGCGTGACAATAAATTGATTGTTTACACCTCTGCTGATAGTGTTTTACAAATTGCCGCCCATGAAGAGGTGACTGGTCTTGAAGAACTCTATCGCATTTGTGATATTGCTCGTGAAATATGTCTACGGCCCGAGTACTTACTTGGCCGTGTGATTGCTCGCCCCTTTATTGGCGATAGTGCGAAAAACTTCAAACGGACATCTAATCGCCATGACTTAGCACTTAGTCCTTCACAAAAGACCGTCATGAATGTTCTAGCTGACCATGGGTATGAAGTTAGCTGTGTGGGTAAAATTAGTGATATCTTCAACAATTATGGTGTAACTAAGACACAAAAGACAAAATCAAATGAGGATGGCATGGATAAAACAATTTCCGAGGCTAAACGAAAAGATTTCCAAGGATTTGTTTTCACGAATTTGGTTGAATTCGATAGTGAATTCGGCCACCGCCGTGATCCGATTGGTTATGCCAAAGCCCTTGAGGCTTTTGATAAACGTCTTGGAGAACTCTACGAGGTGTTAGACGAAGATGATCTACTGATGGTGACCGCTGATCATGGCAATGATCCAACCTGGCATGGCACTGATCATACGCGCGAGATGGTCCCGCTCCTTTGTATATCCAAACGCTACCAAAACGGTACTCATCTACAAGATCGTATGACATTTGCAGATATGGGCGCAACCATTCTTGCTAATTTCGGACTTGACAAACCTAAAACCTTAATCGGCCAAGCAATTAACGAATTACTTGAAGATTAATTGGATTCAAATAGTAAGATGATAAGAGAAGAAATTGAAATCAATTTCTTCTTTTTTATTTTTGTTTAAAAAATGTACATTTTTTGTATAATGGCATCTATTTATATTTAGAGTAGAAGGGAGACAAAACAAAAAATATAAAAGGAAATAAAATAAAAATGAATTATTCAGACAAACACGATAGCGACAATCGTTTCTTAAAAGTTAGTAATAACGTGAGAATCGATTACAACACGACTAAAAATGAAAAAGCACAAATCGCCGATTTCCAATCGCTCATGGAGTGGATGAAAAGACTTTATGGTTATGCGACCTTTCTTTACGCTAATACACTCAAATACAGATTAAAGCGCGGCGAGGTTTATGAAGTTGATTTTGGAAGAAATGTTGGTAGTGAGCTTAATGAGCGTCACTACGCAGTCATCATGAACGATAGTACTGAGGATAGCCAAAACGTCCTTGTGTGCCCTCTTACCACAAAATATAGTGAAGGAGGGGATCATGCGCTTGTAAACATCGGACGGCTACCAGGCATTGTTACAGTCAGTGATAGCTTTGCGAAAATTAGTCAACTGCGAACAATAGATAAAGTAAGAATTTACATCCGACCTGTGATTAATAACGAATACAATGGCCAAGACTATCGCAAGAAAGTTGGTCCGGTTTCAAAGCTTAACGACGATCAAATTGAATTAATTATCACTGCCCTTATCGATGTATTCGACAATAAAAGAAGAATATAAAGATAGTGTTAGTAGATATTTAGTATTTATTAAGTTGTTAGTAACTGACCAAATTGTGGATAACTTGCCACAAAAGTCAATAAATGATTTATATCATTCAAAAACACAAACATTACTTATATATCATAAATTCAGTTAAAAGACGATATTAGTTTACATAATATTTATTATTGTAAGTTAAACAAATTAATCAAATGCGTCCCAAAACGCGTGAAGTTACACCTTCTGCTCAAAAACAAAGACCACCTTCATATGCTTGGTGGTCTTTCCTATTATGATATTGAAATAGTTTATTTTAAATAATAGTTAAAGCAGGCTTGTGTTAATTCATTAGAAATATCCATGTTTTTACTTTCAAGAAATTTCTTGTTCTCACTTAACACCTTAAGGAATCCTTTTTGATAATCCTTCAGACATAACTCAATCATATCACTACTATCATATTGACGTGTTGGTTCGATCTTATCCGCACTATATAGGACTTGCGCCAACCATGACATGTTCTTATTTCCAGTGGCGTGCCATTTTATAGCGTCTAAGACATCTTCTTGACTAACATTAAAGCTATTCTTTGCCAAAAACTCACCAACGAATTGATGGTGTAACCATTTATACATGTGATGATACTCAGGATAGTATGTTCCCATAATAAATTCACGGTTATCATCAGGTACTTCTTTGGCAATGTCGTGTAATAGACCTGCAAGAAAAGACTTCTTCTTGTCCAAATGATTGCTTTCTGCAATTTTACGTGCCATTTTGGCAACTTGCACCGAATGTTTAATCCGGTTAGGACTAAGAAAGTTTGCAATCTTATGCATGAAATAAAGGCGATGATCAACTATATAATCAATTACTTCATCTTTTGTATCCAAATTGAACAATCCACGGATTGCGCTAGAGGATATATTTGATTCCTCACCCTCAATGACCTGAACATTAAACAATTTGAGGTTCTTCTCATCTAAACCATAACCTGGACGACGATAACAAATTACATGCGCCAACTTTGCAATTTCCTCGGCCTCGTACCATCGATGAAATTGATCGAGTTGGTCTGCGCCTATGAGGAGATAAATATCATCATCGCTAAATGTTTGACGAAAATGACGAATCGTCTCGACCGTATAATTAATATCGGCATTTTGTTTGACTTCATGAAGACAAATATGCGCCCATGGCGTGTCTTTTAGATATGCCTTAAGCATTTCATGGCGTTCTTCTACGTCGATTGCCCCTTCTTTCCAACGTGAGCGAGGCGCAAGGACAAATTCAACAATATCGGCTTTCAATTGTTCTCTAGCCACTTTTGCCATCATAAAATGACCATCATGGATTGGATCAAATGAACCACCGAGGAGAATACGTTTCATTGTGGTAATTTAAATTTACTTTCTTTGGCTTTTGCCTTAAACAACGTCATCACTCTACCTTTGACATCAACGAGATGAGCGTCAAGACTGGCGGCAAGTTCAAGTGCAAATGTTGTAATATCTAAGTCGAGTGTTTTCGCAATACGAACCTTGATGAGTTCGCGGGCCTTGAGTCCATTGCTCAAAAGCGCTAATTGGGTATCTCCTAGCTGATTTTTGCCAATTTGGTATAAAGGCTCGACATGATGTGATTCCGCTTTTAAATAGCGAATTTGTGAAGCTGTTAACATAAATTTCTCTTTTCTATTAGACCTTACTCTTATTATGGGTTACAACGACCCCTCTTGGAGAATAAATCTTCAGTATTTGGTTGTTACCTTTAAAGGCGACAAAGCCAAGGCCACTCCAGGCAACATCAACTTTATCTTTATATTCGACTGTTATATCTGTCATTTCTAAATCAGTAACATCAAAAACAAGTTTGCTGATCGGGCGTGTCTTCTTTGATTTGATCAGACTATTAAATGTTGCGTTTGCTTTACCTAATTCAGTACGTAACAACTTGACGTTTGGGGCAACATAAAACGTAAAGCCACTGCGTGGACCCTTAATGTAATCAAAACGAGCAACCCCACCAATGAGTATCGATTGGCCGGCTCTAAGTTGGTAGGTGATCGGTTTAATTTCTTCACGAGGAACAATATCGCGCACAACATCACGTTCAGCAATTCCCAATAAACTATTACTAATCGATAGCCCTGGCGTATCAAAAATAACGGTTTGCTCGTCAAGAGGAATTTCGATGACTTTAAGCGTCGTGTTTGGATAAATACTTGTCGTAATCAGACGTGTGGTTTCATTGCGATAATTGCGTAGTAAAGCTTTAATAAGACTACTCTTACCACTACTAACAGCGCCAATAAAGAAGACATTTCTATGATTGTAATTATCAAGAATAACATTCATCAAATCGTCAGTATTAATATTTTTAGTTGAACTTACACTAATGACATGGCTAACTTTAAGCTTAGCGGCCTTAGCTCTATCTAACACAAATGCTTCTAGTTTGTCCTTATTCGTCGACTTTGGTAGTAGATCGACCTTATTGGCTACGAGAATAACATCAAGACCGGAGAGGGCCTCATTGATTTCCCGATTAAAACTCGCCTCGAAATTAAAAACATCAATGACATAGACAATGAGTGCCTTAGATTTTTTGGCATCATTAATGATTTGGAAAAATTCTTGACTGATAACGGGTTCCTTTGCAGGGTCATCATTATAATGTTGAATGCGAAAACAACGTTTGCAAATGACTTGACTGGTCTTACCTTCTTCTAATACATGTAAGGGGACGTAGCCTTCTTCGCCTGGGTAATCGGTTTGCAGAATGGCACCACAACCTGGGCAACGGATGATATGATCATTTTGTTCCATAATATTCCCTCCAACTTACTAACATATTTTTTTTATTGAGTGTTCGCCGAATGGGTCGTTCAAGCATACGATTAATTCTTGTTGTCCATTGATCTTCTTCAACAAGTTTATCAACAAGCATTGAGCGAATGCCAACACGATGGGCGACAAACACATCAGTTAAAAGTTGATCTCCTACTAATATTGTCTCATGTTTCTCGAAGTTTTTCTCGTTTAATAGACGATTAAATTTAAATTTTAATGGTTTTCGCATATTTGCCCGAAATGACACATTTAAACTTTGGGCATATGCACTAACACGATGACCGCGATTATTACTCACAATCACCACCTGATATCCATGTTTGTTGAGAGATTTTATGAGTTCTTTCGTTTTGTTAGTGGCGACATGTTCTCGATACGAAGATAAAGTATTGTCTAAATCAACCAAAACATTTTTAATACCAACTTCTTTAAAAAAAGCTGGGTCAACATCATAGATACTCGTTGCATGATAAGTGGGGGTAAATTTTTTCATAATAACCTCGTTATTATTTTACACAAATTTGTTGCCTTTTTGTATTTAATCGCTAACGAAGTATATAATTTGTTATATAATAATACGCATGAATGATATTTTAGAAAGAATTTTCAAATTTACCTATTATAAAAACCGGATAATTGCCACCCTTGGACTTATTGTTGGTCTTTTTAATCCCTTGATTGGTCTTGGACTAGTTGGCATAGCCTTTATGTTTTCCCGCCAAGCAAGCAAAACAGGGATAATAAAGCCTGACAAACAAGAACGACTCTTTATCCTTCTTGCTCTAATATTACTAGCGGCTTTTACCCTAATATACTTTATTAACGTGATTGAGCTTATGCGTGAGGGTAGCCTTAATTCAAGTCAAAGTGCCTAATATTTAAAAGAAGGTCTTATATCGATGATATGACCTTCTTTTTTAATTTTATTCGTCGATGACGTCAAAGATGGAAATTTGCTCGTAAGCATCATCCTCATCACTTGTGTTCGTATTAACTGTTGTGGGTGCCACTTTTTGTGGTGGTTCTTCACTCTTAATTGACTCATCAACGGTTTGCACTTTGAAGGTGAAGACGCCAAGTAGTGTTTCTTCCTCATTGAGATTATCAATATTTCGCTTTGCGTATTTGTCGAGGGGCATCGTCTTAACATCCTCAAGACTAATCGGCAAGATAATATTACTTGAGGTAAGGACGTTAATAAGTGGTGGTTGATCGTTTTTTGGATATTGGAACACGCCGACAATCTCATGATGATCACTTTTGAAAACACGCATGACATTTTGCATTTTTCCTAATCGTGCTGTTAATTCGAAACTCGTTGTATCAAAAAGGCGGAAATGGGCGTTATCAGTGACCAACCCAATTCGTATTTTTTCATCACGCGACACACTAATTAAGGCGCATACATGGGCTTCCTTCAATTTGTTGATTGCTTTAACACCTGCAGCTTTAAGGCTAACAACTGTAATATCATTTTCATTGTAGTAGCTTGCGATGCCGTTACTGGCAATAACAAGCAATTCACTATTCCCACTCGTCAGAGCAACATCAGCAAGACGATCACCTTTGCCAAGACGAATACATGTCAAGGGACGTGAATAACGTTGCGCGGTAAATTCGGCGACGAGCGAGCGTTTGATCTGACCCTTATTTGTTACCATCACAAAATAGAGATCTTCTCTAAATGTTTTAACATTAAAAGCACGTACAATCTTCTCATCGCTGCCTAGATTGACAATATAGTTGAGATACTTACCTTCTTCCTTCCACTTGCTATCCAAGATTTCAAAGACTGGAATGAATAAATAATTCCCAAGAGTGGTAAAAGCAATAATCGTATCTTTAGTTGACACTTTATCTGTCATGACAAATATGTCGCCAGTTTTAATAGCAGGAAGCGCATTTTCTCCACTACTACGATGAGATTTCAGTGAACTACGTTTTACGTAACCATCGCGAGTGAGGGCAACCATCACATCTTCTTCGGCAATCAAATCACGTTTGTCTACCTGGATGATTTCGCCTTTTTTAATAATACTTGTTCGCCGATCATCACCAAACCTTTTAGCAATGTCCTTAAGATCACTGATGAGAACACGATGAAGACTCTTTTCATTGCCAAGAATATCCTTAAGTTCTGATATGTCGCTTTCAAGGGCTAGTTTTTCGTTTTCTAAGGTCGTGATATCCGTATTAGTTAATTTATATAGCTGTAACATGACAATTGCTTCAGCTTGTTCGTTTGTAAAGTCAAATTTTGCCACCAAATTGTTTTTAGCATCAGACTTATCATTGCTGGCACGAATTGTTTTAACAACTTCATCAACGACACTAATGGCACGCATGAGGCCAAGGACGATATGTAGACGCTTTTCTTGTTTAGCTAAATCATATTGTGACCGTCGCGTAATCACTTGAATTTGATGTTCGATATACGTATCAACGAGTTCAAGTAAATTAAGCGTTTTAGGCCTATTATCTGCAATCGCAACCACGTTAGCAGAATAATTAGTTCTTAATTGGGTCTTATTTAGTAGGTATTCTAATATAATTTCAGGGTTAATGTCATTTTTAACTTCGACAGCGATGCGAAGACCTTCACGATCACTCTCGTCTCTTACTTCAACAATTCCATCAATCTTCTTGTTGTTGGCAATTAATCCTATTTCGCGTAGGAGCGTTGATTTGTTTGTTTGATATGGAATTTCATGAATTAATATAAGGTTGGCATTCTTATCTTTAACAATCTCAGTTTTTGCTTCAATCTCGATTTTCCCGCGACCCGTCTCATAAATGCTATCAAGACCTTCGCTTAAATAAACATGTCCACCAGTAGGAAAATCAGGTCCTTTAACGAATTGCCGTAGATCCTCAACACTACAACGCTTATGGCCGATGCGGTAAATGACTGCTTCAACGACTTCACGAAGGTTGTGCGGCGGTATTTCTGTGGCAACACCGACAGCAATACCTTGACTACCATTAACAAGTAAATTAGGAAACCGAGCGGGTAAAACCATGGGTTCAAATGATGTATCATCAAAAGTGAGTTGTTGATCAACCGTTTCTTTTTCAATATCGAGCACTAATAGTTCGGCGAATTGATTGAGGCGCGCTTCGGTATAACGATAGGCCGCTGGAGAGTCCCCATCGATACTTCCGTTATTACCTTGAAAATCAATTAAAGGATAACGTAGATTCCATGACTGACTTAGTCGAGCCAATGCTTCATAAATTGAACTATCGCCATGTGGATGATATTTTCCCATGACGGCCCCTACTGTATGAGCGCACTTCTTGGTTGGCTTGGAAAACAAATTTCCTTCATCATACATGGCAAAGATAATCCGACGCTGAACTGGCTTAAGGCCATCTCTTGCATCAGGAATCGCACGTGATTGGATGACTTCTTTGGCGTATATACCAAAGCGATCGCCCATCACCTCATCCATTGGGAGTTCTAATATCGTTTCTTCATGAACAATAATCGGCTCAATAGCTTTTTTCTTCTTGCGTGCCATTATTTGACCTCCTCAATAAATGTATCAAATTGATTGAAATCAATATTCTCTTCAATCCATTTTCGCCGATTACTAGCGTCTTTTCCCATTAAAATAGACACACGTTTTTCCACTTGCAGCGGATCATCAATATTAATTCTAATTAACGTTCTTGTTTCTGGATTCAAGGTTGTTTCCCATAGTTGTTCGGCATTCATTTCACCAAGCCCTTTATAACGATTAATCCGATAGCCAGGACCAATTTCTTTTTTGGCATCTTCTAGGGAATTATCATCCCAGGCATAAATATACTTGAGTTGCTTATTGATGACTCGACTGACCCGATAAAGTGGAGGAACAGCGATATAGACCATGCCAGCCTTAATAAGTGGTTTCATATAATGATAGAAAAAGGTTAGCAAAAGCGTTTGAATATGAGCACCATCGGTGTCAGCATCAGTCATGATAATGATTTTCCCATAGTGGGTGTCACTGAGATCAAAATCTTGACCATATCCCGCACCAATCGTATTAATCAATGTTGAAAATTCTTCGTTTTTCAACATTTTTTCCATTGTATTTGTATCCGTATTAAGAGGTTTTCCACGAAGTGGTAACACTGCTTGATGTTTGCGATTACGACCTGTTCTCGCTGTTCCACCGGCACTATCTCCCTCAACAATAAATAATTCATTAAGATGATATTCTTTACTTTGAGCGGGTGTAAGCTTACCACTTAACACGAGTTCATCTTTTGGTTTTTTTGTCTTGCGTAAACTTTCTTTAGCTTTCCGAGCGGCGATGCGTGCATTTTGTGAGTCAATACACTTACGCACAAGATTGACGGCAAATTCACTATTTTCATGTAAATAATAGATGAATTTATTGTAGAAAAAAGTATTCACAGCACTCTGTGCTTCTGGTGTTCCAAGCTTCCCCTTTGTTTGTCCCTCAAATTCAAGCATACCTTCTGGGATTCTCAAAGAAATGATGGCTGTTACACCTTCACGGATATCGCTACCTTCGAGCTTCATTTTATTTTTCAAGAGGCCGTTTTCAGTAGCAAAATCATTAACAGCGCGGGTGAGTCCCGCCCGAAATCCCGTTTCGTGTGTGCCTCCATCTTTGGTACGAATGTTATTGACATAAGAGAGGATTGTCTCATCATATGCACTCTGTGAATACTGCATGGCGATTTCCATATGCATTGGTTCATGAAGTTTATTGTTCCCATTACCATGATAGTCATCTTCAAAATAGATGATGTCGCTCATCGCTATCTTGCTTTGATTGACAATTTCAATATACTCGAATAACCCATTTTCATAGTAAAATTCTTCCTCAAGTCCTGTCCGTTCATCCTTGACATAGAAATGAACTTTTTTGAGTAGAAAAGCACTTTCTTGTAAACGGTTAGTAATTGTATCCCATTTAAACTCAATCGTTTTAAATATTTGTGCGTCTGGTTTAAAAGTCACTAGTGTTCCATGACGATTCGTGTTACCAATGATTTCAAGGGGAGTGACTAACTTGCCACCTTGTTCATAGCGAAGATGATGGATCTTTCCATCACGCCAAACGGTGACATCAAGCCACTCGCTGAGTGCATTAGTGACACTAGCGCCTACACCATGAAGACCCGCACTTGTTTTATAAGCTGACTCGGTAAATTTGCCACCACTATGAAGTGTTGAGAAAATTAATTGTACGGCTGGAAGACCGGTTTTCTTGTTGATTCCGGTCGGGATTCCACGACCCTCATCTTGTACCGAAATCGAGCCATCTTTATGAATCGTCACAGTGATTTTATCACCAAAACCACTCATCGCTTCATCGACAGAGTTATCAATAACTTCCCATACTAAGTGATGTAATCCAACATTATTAGTCGAACCAATATACATTGCCGGTCGTTTTCTAACGCCTTCAAGCCCCTCTAAAATATCGATAGAGTCGGCGGTATATTGTTGTGTTATTTTTTCATTGTTACTCATTTATACAGATTTCCTTCTATTGCACACATATAGCATTGTAGCAAAATTTCTCTTTATTTTATATATGAAATCATATTAAATATATACTAGGTGTAAAGGAGGTAGACAACATGATTATTTATAAAATCCTTGTTCTACTTGCAAGTATCGTTTTTGCTTATATCATTGGTTCTTTGTCATTTTCATTAATAATTGGCATGAACTTTTACCGCAAGGATGTCCGCAAATTTGGCTCAAAAAATGCTGGTGGTACAAACGCTACCAGAGTTCTCGGCCGTAAGGCTGGCTTTCTTGTTATATTCTTCGATGTTCTAAAATCAATTATTGTTTATTGGACACTCACACTAATCTTACAGCACACTGGGATTGGTAATCACGCTTGGATTGCTCCTACCATTTATGCTGGGGTATTTGCAACCGCTATTGGTCACGCCTTTCCCGTCTTCTATGGCTTTAAGGGCGGTAAGGTCGTCTCGATATTTGCGGGATTCGCCTTGGCAACAAACTGGTTGATAACATTAGTGAGTATCGTTATTTTCTTCGGTTTGATTGCTTGGAAAAAAATGGTTTCGCTCGGCAGCATTTTGACTGCACTTGCTTTCATTCTTTATGGTTGGATCTTTTTATTTCCACAAGTGTACAACCTGTCGATGTACCCGGGTACAGTAGATAATATGCTTTGGTTTTATGGTACATTCGCAGCAATTTCTATTTTACTTATCATCCGTCATAAAGCTAATATTCAGCGCTTATTAAAAGGGACCGAACGAAAAATTGGGGATCCTAAAGTAGACTGATGAGAACGCTTAAATAAAAAAATAAAGTGGTATCACGCGATACCACTTTTATTCTATTTACCTTCGTTTTGCATTGAGCGCATAATCGAGCGAACTTGTGCTTCACTTGGCTTGCGACCCATTGCTGAGAGCATCACGCGAATTTGTTTTTCACTAATTGGCGGATTCTTTTTAAGCTGATTTTTAAAGACGGCTTGAGCGATAAAGTAGCCAGCGACTAGACCGCCTAATAGGCCACCAATAATGCCGCCTATTAAAGCTCCCGTTGATACTAATACCATAAATTAATCCTCCTTAGCGCGACCATCATACGCGCCATTATCGGTTCTGACACTAATGATTTCACCCTCTTCAATGAAGAGTGGAACTCGCAAACGTAGTCCGGTTTCAACAACCGCATCTTTGGTAGCGTTAGTGACTGTATTTCCCTTTGTTCCTGGAGCGCACTCGGTGATTTTAAGCGTCATTTTCGCAGGTAACGTTAAACCAAGGACTTCGCCTTCGTACATTGCAATTTCGACTTCGCTATTAGCAACTAGGAAATTAAGTTCCCATGTTAATAAATCACGTTGAATCTCAATTTGTTCATAGGTTTCACTGTCCATAAAGACAAGGGCATCACCTGTGTCATATAAATATTGCATTTTTCTCTTATCAATATTAATACGTTCGATTCCATAGCCTGAATTGTATGATAATTCAGTGGTTGCACCTGTTCTCACATTTTTGACTTTCAGTTTGGCAACCATTTTACGCATCGCAGTCTTGTTCAACAAAACATCGATCACATTGTAGATGTTGCCATCTTCGAGGAAAAAGTTACCAGGTCTTAATTCGGTTACAT
>CAYWQC010000024.1:0-11556 GCA_964460405.1 uncultured Staphylococcaceae bacterium
ATGTAAGAATCTTATATATGGGAACACCACAAATGAGTGCAGAGCTACTTGAACACTTAGTGGTCAGTGGTTATCGCATCGTTGGACTCGTTGCCCAAGTTGATCAAAAAGTCGGTCGCAAAAAAGTGATGCAAGAGGTACCCACAAAAGTTGTCGCTAAAAAGTATGGTATTCCTGTATTTCAACCAGAGAAGATTAAATATGATCACGACTTTATTGATACAATAAAACCTGAATTGATTCTTTGTTTCGCCTATGGACAAATTATCCCTGAATCAGTTCTAAATGTACCTGAATATGGAGCCCTTAACTTCCATGGGAGTTTATTGCCAAAATATCGGGGCGCCGCTCCGATTCAGTATGCTTTAATGAATCATGATCTACAATCTGGTGTTTGTTTGATGGAAATGGTCAAAAAGATGGACGCTGGTCGTGTTTATGCAGTTGAAAAGTTTCCAATCCTAGAGAGTGATAATTATGAGAGTGTAGCAAAAAAGATCGTCGATGCCTCTAAAAGCATTGTTGATAAGTATCTCAGTTCCTACCTTGATGGTGCGCTTATAGGAATTGAACAAGACGAGAACTCTGTAAGCTTTGCTCCCAGTATTAAGAGTGAAGAAGAGCGTATTGATTTATCATCATCAATAGACCAAGTGTGGGGATTAATCAGAGCCTTATCACCACAAATAGGTGCATATGTTATATATAAAAATCAACCACTGAAAATATATGAGGCGTCGATAATTAATCGGGATCCATCAAATGAAGTGGGGCGATTTATTAAGGCAGATAAAGGTGGATTATATTTACAACTCAAGGATGGAGTTCTCCATATTAACAGCCTTCAAAAGGCAGGTAAGAAGAGAGTTAGTTATAAAGACTTTATTAATGGTGAAAAAAACATTTTGAATGAGAAAGTCATTTAATAGTTATTAAGTGGTATATAATAAGTTGGAAATTAGTAAATGAAAGAAATTATTCGTCTGAGCGTTCATGATCTTGTGGATTTTTTGTTGAGGACTGGCGATATCGATTCGCGAATTTTTAATCTTGACACGATGGCGAAAGGAACAATCATACATCGTTTTTATCAACAGAAGCAAAACGAAAATTATATCGCAGAATATCCTTTCAATGAGACTATTGAATACAAGGATTATACTTTTATACTTAGTGGAAGAGCGGATGGGCTCATCATTAATGATCGTAGCGTGACAATTGAGGAAGTCAAGTCTACCAATGATGACCTTGTAAATTTTCACGACATCAATCAAGCATGGCATTTGGGACAGGCTCAATGTTATGCCTATATGTATGCTCGTAAATTTTCCCTAAATGAAATTGACTGTTTGCTGACTTATATTTCCCAAATCGATAATAGTAAGGACCAACATCGCTATACGTTCATGATGGAAGAACTCGAACAATTCTTTTTTCAATTACTCGAACAATATATCGAATTTCATGAACACATCCGTACTCAAAGGATTGAGAGGGCCAACACTGTTCGATCTCTCACCTTTCCCTTTAATCATGTTCGTAAAGGTCAGCAAGATATGATGAAGGTGACCGAGGACGTCGTCCGACGCGGCGGCAAGGTTTACATTGAGGCTCCTACTGGCATAGGAAAGACGATGTCTGTACTTTATCCGAGTATAAAGGGGTTTATTGATAATCACATTGAGAAGGTGTTCTATTTTACTGCGAAAGGCAGTGGTCAACACACAGCATTTGACTCGTTTAAAATCCTCCATGAGCAAGGTTTACAAGCGAAGGCGATAATAATTAGCGCTAAAGAGAAAATCTGTCTTAATGACAAAGTTAGTTGCAATCCTGATGATTGTCCTTTTGCCCGAGGCTATTTTTCAAAATTAAAGAATGCGCTACTCTATGCTTTACAAAATTATGACTGTTTTGACAAGGACACAGTCCAAGAAATAGCCCTTAAATTTAAAATATGTCCCTTTGAATTTCAATTAGACTTATCGTTGTTCATCGATGTGATTATTGGTGATTATAACTATCTTTTCGATCCGCAAGTGTTTTTAAGACGATTTTTTGAAGTGACCAATCAAAATTACATGACCCTGATTGATGAGGTGCACAATCTTATCGAACGTGTTCGTGATAATTATAGTAGTCAAATTGATATGTCACTACTTTATGCGATGAAAAAATCTCTTAAATCAAGCGATGATGCAAAGATTAAGCGCCGATTGAATAAAATCATTAAAGCAAGTGAGGATTTCGCAACCACGATTCAAGAACGCGATAACAAGCTTATCCGCCTTCCTAGTGATATTGACACTGCCATAGAAAAGTTTATGACTGAAGCTCAACGATTTATGAAAGATGATCCTAAACATATCGAAGATGTTTTCAAGGATGGATTTTTTATGCTAAACCGCTTCGTCAAACTTTATCAAATTTTTGATGAAAACTTTGCACTTTATGCCGTAAAAAAAGATCAAAATCTCATTTCAATTAATCTTTTATGTCTTAATCCTAAAATTTTTATCGGTCAAACACTCGAAAAAGTCTACGGTTCAGTCTTATTTAGTGCCACTTTGGCGCCCTTAGATTATTACAGCCAAGAATTAGCAAAAACTAGTCGAGATGAGATGATTCAGTTAGAAAATCCCTTCCCACGTTCAAATCTTCTTTTATTAGCGGCCACAAATGTCGCTACAACATATAAAAAGCGCGAAGATACATATGGATTAGTTGCCGATTATATTGTATCTGCAGTTAAAAATAGAGTGGGAAACTTTCTTGTGTTTTGTCCTAGTTATGCCTACCTAAATAAAATGCTCGAATATCTAGAGACCATTCCATCGCTTGATATTTTGGTGCAAACGCGTGATATGAATCAAACATCGCGACGAGCATTTCTTGAAGAGTTTAAAAGCAATCCTAAGACGACCACAATTGGGCTTACAGTCGTAGGCGGCATTTTTAGTGAAGGAGTTGATCTTGTTGATGATCGACTGAGTGGGGTTATTGTCATAGGAGTAGGTTTTCCTTCAATCACATTTGACAAAGAATTAATTAGACGCTATTACGATGATAATGGCAAAAATGGTTTTCATCATGCCTACATTGCTCCGGGGATTAATCGTGTATTACAAGCCATGGGACGCGTGATTAGAAGCGAAACTGATCGAGGTTTTATTTTGCTAATTGACCAACGTTACCTTGAAAATCGTTATCGTAAAATTATTGAAAATTATAACGGACGTCTCACTTATGTAGATTCACCCACTGATGTTACAACCCAAATTGAACAATTTTTTAGTGAATATTAAGTGCATCTAAACAAAAAATTGCTATAATACATTAGATTAAGGAGGTAGGGATGATATATAACAAGAAAAACATTCGTAATTTCTCGATTATTGCCCATATTGATCATGGCAAGTCAACCCTAGCCGACCGTTTAATTGAAGCAACGGGTCGTCTTGAAAAACGACAAATGAAAGACCAAATTCTAGACTCTCTTTCACTTGAACGCGAACGTGGTATCACGATCAAACTTAACACAGTCACTCTTGACTATCACGCTCACGATGGCCAAGATTACATTCTCAATCTTATCGATACGCCAGGGCACGTTGATTTTACTTATGAGGTTAGTAGAAGTCTAGCTGCCTGTGAAGGTGCTGTTTTGGTTGTGGATGCTAGTCAAGGTGTCGAGGCACAAACGCTTGCTAACGTCTATCTCGCGGTTGATAATGACCTCGAAATCATTCCCGTTGTAAACAAAATCGATCTTCCCAGTGCAAGATTGGAGTATGTTAAAGCCGAAATCACTGAACGTATAGGACTAGATGGCAATAAAGCCATTGGTGTTTCTGCTAAAACGGGTGAAAACGTGGAGGCAATTCTTGAAGCGGTTGTTAAAGAGGTTCCACCTCCAACAGGCGATGAGAATGCGCCACTTAAAGCCCTTATTTTTGATAGTTATTATGATGCTTATCGGGGAGTTGTTGTCTTGATTCGCGTTGTCGAAGGGACAGTGAGTGTCGGTGATCATATTTATTTAATGGCTGTAGGCAAACAATTTTTAGTGACTGAATTAGGAATCCGCACACCGGCAGAAGTTAAACGCGAAACGTTGCAAGCAGGTGAGGTCGGTTATTTAGCGGCACAAATCAAGGATATCAAAGATATTCGTTCAGGGGAGACGATTACCCTTAATAAAAACCGAGCGACAGAAGCACTACCTGGATATCGTGATATAAAGCCAATGGTTTACTGTGGGTTATATCCTACTGATAGCAAACAGTATGAGGACTTAAAAGAAGCCCTAGAAAAGTTGTCACTCAATGATGCCGCTCTTAAATATGAACCCGAAACAAGTCAAGCACTTGGATTTGGCTTTCGATGCGGGTTTTTGGGTTTATTACACATGGATGTTATTCAAGAGAGACTAGAAAGGGAACATGATATTGATTTAATATTAACTGCCCCTAGTGTTGTCTATAAGGTTGTCATGACTAACGATGAAATCGTTGAAATTGATAACCCATCTAAACTTCCAAAACAAACACTTGTTAAAGAAATACAAGAACCTTATGTCATTGCCAATATTATGACTCCTACTGAATATGTTGGACCACTAATGGAATTGTGCCAAGACCGGCGTGGTGAATATCGTGATCTTGTTTATTTCGATGATACACGGATGATGTTAACTTATGAAATCCCCCTTTCTGAAGTTATTTATAACTTTTTTGATAAACTAAAAAGCTTTTCTCGTGGCTATGCAACACTTGACTATACATTCAGTCAATACAAGGTAAGCAATCTGGCTAAAATGGATATTCTCCTTAATGGTATTCCTGTTGATGCCTTATCAATTATTGTGCATAAACCCGCTGCTTATGGGCGCGGTGAAGCCATTTGTCGGAAATTGAAGACGATTATTCCACGTCAACAATTTGAAGTACCTATCCAAGCATCTCTCAATGGAAAAATCATTGCTCGAACAGATCTTAAAGCCGTTCGTAAAGATGTGTTAGCCAAGTGTTATGGTGGTGATATTTCGCGTAAGAGAAAGCTCCTTGAAAAACAAAAAGAGGGTAAAAAGAGAATGAAAATGGTTGGCAGTGTAGAAATCCCTCAAGAAGCCTTCATGTCAGTCTTATCAATCGATGAAGAATAGCAGTATATTGCTATTTTTTATTGCTTTTCGTGCGTTTGGTACAAAATTAGTAAGAAAATAGTTTTAAATGTTTCACAATGTAAAAGGCAATGCTAAAATAAGACATAGAGGTGATGAGCATGGCAGATAATAAAAATTTAGGCGAACGTTTTAGTAACGACCAATACCTGACATACAATCAGGTTGCTGTAGAATTGAAAACCACTTTAATTGATGGTATTTGGCGAGGTGTTTTGGAGTACCGTGAAAAATTCACCCTTCCTCTCACTATTCGGACAGTTGATAAAAACCGCTTTAAGGTTGTCCTTACGCCAAAAATAACTGAAAAAATCAATTTGATTGAACGTAAACTCAATAAACTCTTAATCAATTATTCGACTTTTGTTCAAAATGACGACTATAAACAAGAGTTTGGCTTGATTCAGGCTAAGAACATTATTAGTAATATTGCTCAAGTTTACAATGTTGAAACTAGCGAGAGCTTCTATCAACAACTCGTCACTAATCATACCTCCTCACTGACACCAAGTGAAATGATCCTACTCGACTATTATCGGGCCATTAAATATATTCAAAACAATGTTGAAGCCCCTCTAGACCAAAATTTTATAGCCGGTCTAGCCGATATTTTTGATGCCACTGATGGACAACAATACATTTATCGTACTGAAGAAGTGAAGGATCAAAGTCAAAAAGCACTTATCAATAAGTTATTCGTGGCAGCACCTGTCAATTTGATTGAAGATATGGTTGAAGATCTGCTTGACTTTATGCAAGTTTCCTCGGCGTCGATGTTTGTAAAATTTGTCGCAATATTCTTCTATTTTAGTTATATCAAACCGTTCAACTACCATAGTGAAGAAATGGCTCTGCTTTTTGCCAAGGCATTTTTACAACGTCATGATCTTGAGACGGTTGCACCGATGCTTAATCTTGAAGTGATTCATGATGAACTTAAAGATACACTAGATGATACGATGCTTGAGGTAAAAAAGAGTAACGATCTTACGTATCTAGTTACATTTTTTGCTGATGTCTTTCTCACTCAAATCAATCAATTCGATGATCTAGTCGTTGATATTCGTAAACGTATGATTATTGAGGAGCGCTACCAAGAAGAAATCCGCTCCACAGCGCCTAGTTTAAAAACTAACGAAAACGTGGGGGAAACTGAGACTAAAGTTGAACAACAAAGTTTAAATCTTGATGAAGACGTTGAACAAAGCGAAGATTTACAAGTATCAACCCCTAAGCCAGTTGTTATCACCGGTGAAGTTAATCCCACATACGAAAATCCATCAACAGTCGTGCACAAACAAGATGAAGGTGTTAAACTTGATACTTGGATGGATGTTGCCCTTCCAAAAGTTCCAGTTGGTTTAAGCGAAGAAGATGCGCAGAAAATTGAGACTCATCTCAAAGAAATGGATCCAAGCCTTTCAAAACTTGAAGCCTATTTCTATGCCCGTCACTGTACGGTAGGCAAGTACTATACCATTGCCCAGTTTAAAGAAGTGACCTCATGTGCATATGAGACCGCAAGAACATCGATGGATCATTTAGCCAATTCTGGTTACTACCGTAAAGAAAAGTTTAAAAACAAATTTCTTTACACCCCAATAAAACGATAATTCAGGAGAAAATATTTTATGATTCTAAATGCAATTACTGATAATCCCTACTTTATACTAGCCGTTATTTTAATCGTCTTTGCTGGCATTGCTGTGCTTGTATTTTTATTGCGTAAATTTTTGCCGGTTTTCAAAGAAAAAGATGAACCTGTTAGTGAAGGCCAAGCTATTAAGGAAGAATAAGAACGTGTCTTAGTTTATATCGAGGATGAAGAAACTAAAAAACAATTGGATACATTGAATGCAGAAAATCAGGCCGACGAATCTGAAGACGGCGAATAGACCTAGTCTTTATATTCACATTCCTTTTTGCTCTCATCTTTGTCACTATTGTGACTTTACAAAATTTTTCTATCAAAAAAAATGGATTGATGCTTATCTCACTACTCTCCAAAAAGAAATTGCTAGTTTTCAACAAACTAGCTTTTTAACAATCTATATTGGTGGGGGAACGCCAACGAGTCTTGATACGCTAGAATTTAAACGATTGTTACAAATCGTCAAACCCTATATCAAGGATACTAGAGAATACACAGTTGAATGCAATATTGAATCAACTACAAAAGAAAAACTCTTGTTAATGAGGCAGTATGGTGTTAATCGTCTCAGTTTTGGTGTGCAATCCAGTCACGATGAACGCCTCAAAGAAATTGGTCGACACCATCAGTTTCAAGATGTTATCACGACAATTGAATCGGCGAAAAAAGTGGGCTTCACAAAAATGAGCGTTGATTTAATTTATGGTCTTCCTCATCAAAGTCTCGAAGAACTCAATGTCGATATTGATCGCATTCTTTCGTTAGAAGTTGATCACATTTCGACATATTCCTTAACTATTCATCCTCACACAAAGGCGTATATTGATCGATGGCCATCTCTCAGTGATGATCGTTCAAGGGATTACTATGATGCTATCCTGAAACGTCTGACTAGTGAAGGGTTCCATCGTTATGAAGTCTCAAACTTCGCACGACCTGGCTATGAATCTTTACATAATCATATCTATTGGTATTCACTACCATTTTATGGTGCAGGTTATGGTGCTAGCGGTTATTTAATCAATCACCAACAGCATTTGCGCTATCGAAATATAGGAAAGTTCAGTGATTATCTCAAGGGCGACATAACAAAAGAACAAGAAGTGCTAGACGCGGACAAACAAGAACTTGAATATTTAATGAATAATTTACGCCTAGCAGAGGGATTTGACCTAAGCGACTACCACCAACGCTTTGGAGTTGATTTTCTTACCCGTTATCAACCCGCCCTTCATCAGCTCGTAAAACTAGGATTGATGAACGTTGATACACACAGAATTTCTTGTACAGATGAGGGTCTGATTAAGTTAGATTTCGTGCTATTTAAACTCATGTAATCAATATAAAACTAATAATTTATTTTTTTAGCACTTATTTATTGACAGTGCCAATTTTTCTTGTATAATAGTGTTAGCACTTAAAAAGCTCTAGTGCCAAAAGGAGATATTAATGGAATTAAGACGACGAGAGTTAATTCTCAAATATACAGTTGAACTTTTCATTAAAACCGCGATTCCTGTCGGGTCGCATACGCTGATTGAAAATTATCATCTTCCTTTTAGTAGTGCGACCATCCGTGCGGAGATGAATGCCCTTGAACATGCTGGCTTTCTTGAAAAAACGCATATTTCTAGTGGCCGTGTCCCTTCTAGTAAGGGCTACAAGTATTATGTTGATCATCTGCGGGATGTCAAAGTTGACCAAAATATCAAACACCAGATTGCAAAATTAATTGAATCGAAGTCGAAAACGATTGAGGAACTTGTTAAGAGCAGTGTGGAAATACTTGCTTCACTAACGAATATGACGAGTGTCGTCTTAGGACCTAATGCTCATCAAGATCGCCTTGCAAGCATTCAACTAATTCCCCTTGGACATAATTCGGCGACAGCCATATTTGTCACTGATCGTGGCTATGTAGAGAGTAAAACCTTCGTCATACCGCTTGAAACAACGTCGACGGAAATGAGTAAAGTCGTTGGTATTTTTAACGAAAGACTTGCCGGAACACTTATTTGTGAAGTTGTAGAAAAAATGGATGCCTTGCAGCCAATGTTAAAAGAGTATGTGATTGAACAACAAGTCATCTATGAAGCCTTTACAGAAGCGTTTATTCGCTATGCAAAAGATCGACTCTCACTTTACGGCAAGGAAAGCTTGCTTGAGCAACCAGAATTTGTCAATAATCCCGAAAAACTACGTAAGCTCATTGGTATTCTTGATGATCCTGAAAAGCTTAAGAAGTTAATTAATGAAGCAGATGAATTCAGTGTCGTCATTGATAAGGATGATACTGATCTAAGTATTATTAGTTCGACGCTTAAAGTTCCTGGACGTGAACAAGGAAAAATTGTTCTCGTCGGACCGACAAGAATGGATTATGATGCCGTCGTAAGTGCACTCGAGTATGTCACAGATGCACTTGAGCAATATTTTGAAAAAGAAAGTAGGTTAGAAGATGAGTGATGAAGAGAAAAAAATCGCTGATGAAGTCGAGAAGTTAAGTCGTAAAGAAAAAAAACAACTTAAACATCTCGAGGAAGAAGTAGTTGCACTCAAAACAGCGCTTGAACAAGCAAAAAAAGAAGCTGATGAGTGGAAGAATAAATATTATGGTGTTTTTGCTGACATGGAAAACACGCGTAAACAAAATGAGAAAGATAAACTTCAATTTATAAAATATCGGGCGATGGGTTTTGTAGAAAAACTCTTACCGATACTAGATGGCTTCCATATTGCCACAACGCATATTCCTGAAGATGAAAAATTGAAAAATTATCTAACAGGCTTCAGCTATATATACAAGCAACTAATCGAAGCGTTAGCAAGTGAGGGTGTCAAAGAGATCGCTCCAAAAGTCGGTGATGATTTTGATACCAATGTCATGCACGCACTTGATACAGAATATAGTGAAGAGCAAAAAAACAACACAGTTCTCAAAGTGTTCACCAATGGATATCTTCTCCACGACCGTATGGTTAGAGCGGCAACGGTTATTGTTGCTAGCGATCAAAAACCATCAGCGGATCCTGAAGATGACAAGGATGAAACACTAGAAGATAAAGAATTAAATTAACTTTCAAAGGAGCAAAAATATTATGGCAAAAGAAATTATTATCGGTATCGACTTAGGTACCACAAACTCAGTCGTTAGCTATCGTCAAAGCGATGGTCAAGTCAAGGTTATTCCCAATCCAGAAGGAAATGCAATTACCCCGTCAGTTGTCGCCTTTAAGGCCGGTGGTGAACAAATCGTTGGTGACGCCGCAAAACGTCAAGCCGTGACAAACCCAGACACCGTTTTAAGTGTGAAACGTTTAATCGGAACTGACAAAAAAATTGCAATAAAGTCAATTAACAAGGAATTTACACCTCAAGAAATTAGTGCAAAAATTCTTGGATATATGAAGGATTATGCAGAAAAAGCATTAGGACAAAGTGTTGGCAAAGCAGTGATTACGGTTCCTGCATACTTCAATGACGCCCAACGGCAAGCAACTAAAGATGCTGGCACCATTGCCGGTCTCGATGTCGTCCGGATTATTAATGAACCTACTGCCGCGGCACTTGCATATGGATTAGATAAAGAAAAAGCTGAAAAGATTCTTGTATTTGACCTAGGCGGAGGAACTTTTGACGTATCAATTCTCGATATTGGCGATGGCACATTTGAAGTGGTCTCGACCGCTGGTGATAACCACCTTGGTGGTGATGACTGGGATCAAATTGTTGCCACATGGATCAAGAATGAGATTAAACGTCAACATGGTTTAGAACTCAATGATAAAATGGCCC
Organism: uncultured Staphylococcaceae bacterium; assembly: GCA_964460405.1. Lineage (GTDB taxonomy): Bacteria > Bacillota_I > Bacilli_A > RFN20 > CAG-826 > DATESG01. The sequence goes on from CAYWQC010000024.1 coordinate 10,629, forward strand.
TTCAACGTTTCCGCGAAGCAGCTGAAAAAGCCAAAATTGATCTAAGTGGTCAATTAGAAACAACCATCTCATTACCATTTATTGGTATGGGAGCAAATGGTCCAATTAGCTTTGAAACCAAGTTGACAAGAGCTAAATTCCAAGACATGACTAAGGATTTACTCAAACGTTGTGAAGAACCGGTTCGCCGTGCCCTTACAGATGCAAAATTAAGTGCAAACGATCTCCATCAAGTCATTCTTATTGGTGGATCGACAAGAATGCCAGCGGTGCAAGATTTAGTGAAACGCTTAACGAGTAAGAATCCTAATCTAACCGTTAATCCTGATGAAGCTGTTAGTATTGGTGCTGCTATTCAAGGGGCAATTGTTGCTGGTGATGTCAAAGATGTCGTTTTACTTGATGTCACACCATTGACACTTGGAATCGAAACAATGGGTGAAATTATGACACCATTAATTCCTCGTAACACGACAATTCCAACCACGAAGAGCCAAATTTTCTCAACTGCAGCGGATAATCAACCTTCTGTTGATATTATGGTTTATCAGGGTGAACGGCCAATGGCACATGACAACAAACTACTTGGTCATTTCCGTCTAGATGGCATTAAACCTGCAAGACGTGGTCAACCACGAATTGAAGTCACATTTAATATTGACGTCAATGGTATTGTCAAAGTCAGTGCAAAAGATTTAGATACACAAAAAGCACAAGAAATCACGATTACTGGCTCTAGTGGTCTTAGTAATGATGATATCGACCGCATGGTCAAAGAAGCTGAAGCTCACAAAGAAGAAGACGAAAAACGTCGTGAGCAAGTCGAACTAAAAAATAAGGCCGAACAATACATTTCTTCAATTGCAGAAGGACTCAAAGAAAAGGGTAATAGTATTGACGCCAAACAAAAAGAAGAAACCGAAAAATT
>CAYWQC010000025.1:0-11507 GCA_964460405.1 uncultured Staphylococcaceae bacterium
CCCGACCCACAGCTTAGAAGGCTGTTGCTCTATCCAACTGAGCTACTGGGACATCGCTATAATAATATATTAAACGCGCAATAATTTCCACTCTAAATTAACAAAATTAATGAGTGTTTAGTTTTGCTTTTAATAGGCGGGCGACTTCACTTGGTATCAATTGACTCAACTCTTCAACTGAGGCCCGTTTTAGATCTTGAATATCTGGATAATTTTTGGCTAGAATTTGCCGTCTTTTAACACCTAAACCGGGGACATCATCAAGTATGGATCGAAATGCACCCTTTCTTCGTTTGTGGCGGTGTGAGGTAATTGCAAACCGATGGACTTCTTCTTGCATTCTCATTAATAAGAAAAACAAGGGCGAACGTGGGTCAATGTTGATCACATCGCCTTTTTCGCCAATGAGGCCCCGTGTTTGATGGCGTTCGTTTTTATAAAGTCCAGCAATTGGAAATGTAAGGTTGAGTGCCTGTTTAACTTCACGAGCGACATTGACTTGTCCAATGCCTCCATCAACAATGAGGAGGTCAGGAAGTGGGCCTTTCTCATTGAGTTTCTTTTGATAGTGGCGTGTGAGTGCTTCGCGCATTGAGGCATAATCATCCTGAACATGCTCACTTGAAATATTGTACTTACGATAAAGCTTTTTCTGCGCTTTAGCGTTGATAAAACAGACCATGACGCCAATCGCATCGCTCCCCTGCAAATGAGCATTATCAAAAAGGTCGATTTGTGTAGGGTAAGGACTATCTAGTTTGTCCGCAAGTTTTTGTAAGATTTCATCATTGTCATCGATTCGATGGGTGTAAAAATGACGATTTAATTCATCGATAGCATTGGTTTGAGCATTGTTGATAAGGGCAAGATTTTTCCCTTTTCGCGGTACCATAATACGCGCATCTAACACGAGTTTTAGATTACTGGCAATGGCAGCATGAGCAATGAGAATTTGTTTAGGGACTAGTTTTTGATCATAATATTGAAGAATGAGATTAGTAATAAGGTCTTTTTCCTCATCAAAACTAGGCACGACATAAAACGATTTCCCAAGGAGTTTCCCACCGCGATATATCATCACCACAAGGCCAAGGTAGCCATCTTTTTGGGCATAGGCAAATACATCACGATCGATTTGATCTTTCATTTCACTTGTTTGACGGGCAAACACATGTTTGAGGGAATCACTGATTTGCTTATAATCCGCGGCGGCCTCGAAATTTAACGCGCTTACTGCCTGTTTGAGCTGTTGATCATATTCACGAATGAGATCTTTGTTATCACTACGGAGAAATTTAACAACATCATTTCTAATCGTGTTTTTTTCATCTTCACTCACCGTTTTAAAGCAATAACCAGGACACTGACCAAGGTGATAATAAAGACAGGGTCCCTTTTGTGAAGCATGACACTTTCTTGTTTTAAATAAACGATTGATCAGATTCACGACTTCATAAGCCGCACTTGAATGTGGATAAGGACCAAAATAAGTCCAGCGTTTATCGTTTGCTTTTCGGGCTATTTTAACAATTGGGTCGCCTTTTTTTGCAAGGGCGATATACGGATAATGACTATCATCCTTGAGTAATATATTGTAGCGAGGGTAATGAGTTTGGATAAGATTAAGTTCAAGAATGAGTGCCTCTTTTTCACTGGCGGTAATGATTGTATCAAAGTGATGAACCCGTCTTACCATCGCCTGCACCTTACCATACTGTGGCCGTAAAAAATACTGACTAACACGGTTTTTTAAATGCTTTGCTTTACCCACATATATAATTTTTCCATGTTCATCGTACATTAAATAGACACCGGGTTTTTCCGGTATTAAAGCTATTTTTTGTTCGAGTAGGGCGCTGATTTTTTTCATTTTAGTTCGACAATCGTCGCGCCTCCAGCCCCATCATGAGGACCTGCCATATAAAAATCTTTGACATATTTTTGTTCTTTAAGATATTGATGGACAGCCTTACGTAGTGCCCCGCTTCCAAAGCCATGAATGATGCGTACGGTGCCAAAGTGTTTTGTAAGACACCTATCTAAATAACGAGCCAGTTCACCTAAGGCCTCATCAACACGTAAACCAATGAGATTGAGTTCCATCTTAAGCGGTGTCGTATCAATGAGTGCGGTTTCTACAATTGGCTTCTTGCTTGGTTTTTCGAAGACTGCGTGGTCGATTTTAGTGAGTTGATCTAGTTTTGTTTTAACAGGTAGGCCGCTTGTCAGTTGAACTTCGACCCGCTTACCATTAATTTTAATGACTTTTGCGTCACTACCAAGGGTATCAACATGGACATAATCACCAATGGCGATGCGGTCCTCCTCAACAGAATCTTTGGATGCTTGTTCTTCAAGGCTATCTTTTTTGAGATTTGATTTAAGAGCAATAATTTCATGGGGTTTCAAATCACCTTGATAGGCGTGTTTGAGTAACAAATCAAGTTCCGCTTCCACTTCTTTTTTCCGTTGTTCAATCTCTTGTTGATAAACGACGTCAAATGTAGCCATTTTATCTTGTAATCGCTTTTGAAGCTTGTCATTATCGTGTTTTAACTTATCTAACGCCTTTCTTTCAATCGCCAATTGCTTGTTTTCTCGTTCACTTATTTTAACTGCTTCATTGAGGTGAGCCAGTGTTTCTTCAATTTTAAGATTACCCGACCCTTCCATATACGACTGGGCTTGGCTAATAATATGTTCATCAAGACCATGCCTTGTGGCTACACTAAGACCATAACTTTTTCCTGGTAAACCGAGTTTAAAAATATACAAGGGCCTAAGAGCGGACTCATCAAAGAGCATACTAGCATTGCTGACCCCAGGCGTAGAAAAAGCATAGGTTTTAAGTTTGCTAAAGTGACTAGAAATAATGGCGATGGGTGCTTTTTCTTTGAAATAATCAAGGAGGGCTAGGGCTAGTGCTTCTCCTTCTACAGGATCCGTCCCTGTCCCTAATTCATCAATAAGTACAAGGTCATGCTTCTTAACACGTCTTGTGATATCGGCAATATTGGCGATATGGGCACTGAAGGTTGAAAGATTATCACTTAATGATTGTTGATCACCAATATCTGCAAAAATACTCTTAAAATAGCCTAAGCGTGCTTCACCATCTGTCGGTAATAATAAACCACTTTGGTTCATCATCACTAATAGACCAATGGTTTTGAGTGCGACAGTTTTCCCCCCTGCATTTGGACCAGTAATGACAACAATACGCTGATCATGTCCGATTGAAAAAGTGTTGGCCACAACTTCTTTTTCATCAATGAGGGGATGACGTGCCGATGGCAAATAGATTTCTTGTTGGGGGGAGAGATGGGCAACATAACTATCACTCGCCCTTCCAAGTAGGGCTTTAGCAAAAATAAAATCAAGGCGGGCGATAATATCGTTGTTGAGAATAATATCATCCTCATGTTTTAACATAACAAGCGTGAGTTCCCGTAAAATGCGGTTGATTTCTGTCATCTCTTCATTTTTTGCATTGATTAAGCGATTATTCAGTTCAACAATTTGACTGGGTTCAATATACACAGTTTGACCGCTTTGACTAATATCATGGATGATGCCACTGACATTATATTTCTCACTGGCTTTAATGGGGATGACGTAGTGACCATTACGCATCGTGACAATTGAGTCACTGATGACGTTTTTATAACTATTTAAAAGCTCACCACTTGTTCGCGAAATTTTTGTTTCAATATTTAAGATGTCGTTGCGGATTTTTTTTAACGCAGGTGATGCACTATCTTTGATCGAGAGATTGGGGCTAATAATGCTTTCAATTTGTTGACTAAGAGGGGTTAAATCTTTAAAAGTAGCGATGATTGCCCCTAATTTTGATGTCTTATCGATACGGCTGAAGGCCATGTTACTTACTTTCATACTGGCCTTAATATCACTATTAATGTGGTCAAAGTCAGCGGGCGTTAAAATATTTCCCTCCCGTGCTGAGTGAAAGGCAATAGTGAGGTCATTGGAGTTGTTTAGTGGCAGTTCCCCATGTTGAAAAAGAAATGCTTGGACTTCACGCATGAGAGCTAGTTCTTCTTTAAGGCTTGCTTCGTTCTTAAAAAGACTAAGCCCTTGGGCCTGTTGTCGTCCTCGTATCGTTTTTGCGTATGTGGCAAGGCGATGACGAATGACATCAAATTCAAAAATATCAAAAATAGATTTCATATGTTAATTTTATCATATTATCTTGATATTACAGCGAAAAATTGTTGTGTTTAATGACAATATAGAAAAGCAACAAACCGGTATATATGATAAAATAAATTTATGAGTGAAACATACAGCACAATTAAACTTAAGAAAAATACATTCGCGGAATTTGCTCGGCACTATCACGACCATCAAAAACCAAATAACGGGGAATATATTATTTTTTTTGCGATTAAAAACAACATTAAGATTAGTGTGTATCGTTCTAACAAGGACGTTGACTACTATAAGGTGACCTTTGTTGGCCCTAATCTTGAGGATGAACTTAACATATGGTCAAAGTCCTATGTTGTTAATCACTCAAAGCAAAAACAAAAAGCGCAAGTCACTCAAGGTTTTATCGATTATGGTCCTCAGTATGGGAGTGATGAAGTGGGATTTGGTGATTTTTTTGGTCCCCTTGTTGTCGTCGCAACGTATCTTGATCAACAGCATTTTCGTGATTTCAATGATTTAATCGCCGACAGTAAAACACTAAGCGATGACTTTATTAGACAACATGTTCCGCTTTATCTTGATCGTGTCACTCATAAAGTGAGTATTGTCGATAATGATAAGTTTAATGAATTAACAAATAAGGGCTACAACATGAACAAAATCAAAGCCATGCTCCATCTTCATGTTTTATCACGCCTCAAGCTTGAAGTCGGTCGCGACACGGTCAGCTACATTGACCAATTTTGTAGTGAGGAAAACTTTAAGAAATATACAGAAGGTATGAAAGCCATTCAACCTTTAGTTATGAAAGAAAAAGGCGAGTCACTCTTCCCTAGTACCGCCCTAGCGAGTGTTTTAGCCCGTTATTATTTTCTAAAAGAAATGGCAAAAATCAATCAAAAATATCACACACAGATTCCCCTTGGGGCCTCAACTCGCGTTGATGAATTTGCCCGTGAATTTAAAGAAAAGCACGGCATGACCGCGCTTAATAAAATCGTTAAGAAGAATTTTGCCAATTATCGACGTCTAGACGCTTAGGCGATCAATAATATTAGCAAAATAGAATGGAAGTGGCGCAAAAATGTTCATGCGCCTTTTACTTATGGGATGCGTAAAAATGAGTCTTTCAGCATGAAGGAGTTGCCCCTTATCGTAAAGTTTTTTATTATGACGACCATAAAGGGGATCACCCACTAGTGGATGGCCAATATAGTCCATATGCACACGAATTTGATGGGTCCGCCCTGTTTCTAATTTAAGACGAACAAGGGTATGATTGGCGAAGCGCTGAACAACTTGAAAGTGGGTAATAGCAGCCTTACCTTCTTCAAGATTGATGCCCATACGCATGCGATTTCTCACATCACGTTTCAGAGGGGCAATAATTGTTCCTCCCGGTTCTTTGATGATACCCATCACCAGGGCTAAGTAAATCCGTTCAACCTTATGCTCTTTTATTTGTTTGGCCAGTGCTTGATGAGCGCGGTCATTTTTACACACTAACAAAAGTCCCGATGTATCCTTATCAATACGGTGAACAATACCCGGTCGTTTAACGCCGTTTATGCTTGATAAATCTTTAATATGATAAAGAAGAGCGTTGACAAGTGTATCTTCATAGTGTCCCTGTGCGGGATGTACGACCATGCCTTGTGCCTTATTGACGACGAGAACATCACTATCTTCATAAACAATATCTAGAGGTATATTCCGGGCTTCAATCGCACTGACCTCTTCTTCTAATTCACCATAAACAATGGTGTCATCAAGCTTTAATTTATAGGAAGCTTTGCAAGGATTGTCATTAACAAAAACAAGGTTTTGGCCGATTAATAATTGAATATAGGCACGGCTTTTAAGGGGATTGAGCTTCGTTAAAGCCTTGTCGATTCTTAGACCCACCAATGTTTCATCAACTTTGACTTTTTGCATTTGATTATTCATCCTTAAGCGTTTCTACCTTTTTAGGTTTTGCCCTGTCTTCAAAGAAAGACAAAATCATGAGACCGATTAAACCGATGACAAGACACATATCTGCGACATTGAAAATAGGAAAATGATAATTGCCAAATTGAAAATGAATAAAATCGACTACTCCAGCTTCTCCTGTTAGTAAGCGATAAAAGGCACGATCAATAAAATTACCAAGCGTACCGGCAATGACAACCGCCCATGCAGCTTTATAAATAGCATTCATCTTCTTACGTTGATGAATTCGATAGGTTAACATCGCCGCAGCCGCGAGGGCACTAATGAGGGCTAACAACCAAGGAAAGTCCTGTAAAATGGACCAAGCTGCACCCGTATTACGATGATAGGTAAAATAGAAAAAATTATCAATGATGGTAACATGGAAATTGGGACCAGCGCTAGCCTCAAGTTGAAGAAAGATAACCTTTGTCAACTGATCAACTAGCACTAGCAAGATCAATAGCCAGTAAAAGCTGCTAATGATTTTCTTTATGTCGATTTTTTTAATAGTTTCATTCATGGTGACTGTCTCCAATGACCGCTTTGCAACGATGACAAATATCACCCATTTCAGTTGTCTCTAAGTCGCGATAATTCCAGCAACGTTGACACTTTTCTCCGCTAGCAGGACTAACAGCAACAGTCGTTACATGATCATCAATAGCGGCTTTAGATACGACAAATAGTCGAGCCAATTCTTCACCATCAAGCTTACTGAGTTCGTTTTTAAGACGATCATCTTTAACATTGAAGCGAATTTCCGCTTCTTGCGAACTCCCAATTTTCCCTTCACTTCTTTGTGCTTCAAGCGCAGATAGAACCTCATCGCGAAGACGGTTAAAGGCGCTATAAAGTTGCAGTGTTTCGGGTTTATAGACGTGTGAATGCGTGGGGAAGGTTTCGAGTTGAACGTTGGCTTCACGCTCATTAAGAGGAAGATTTTCATACACTTCTTGCATCGTAAAGCTGAGAATTGGCGTCAATAGACGATTAAGAACGATGGTTACCTGCGCAATGACGGCTTGGACTTGTCTTCTTCTTAAAGATGTCACTGCTTCGCAGTATAAAATATCTTTTGTAATATCAAGATAAAAACTTGAAAGATCATTGGTGATGAAATTTAGCATCGTATTAAGCCCATTAGCGAAGTCAAAGCGTTCAAAACTATCAATCACGCGATTTTTAACATCTTCTAATTTAGCTAATATAAAGCGATCAACTAGACTAAATGATGGTTGAGAAAGCACTGTTTCTAGCGAGAAAGTTTGTTCACCATTTTGTAAGTTCCCTAGCATAAATTTGAAGGTATTTCTTACTTTACGATAAATTTCTGACACTTGTTTAATAATTGATTCACTAATCCGCACATCATCTTGATAATTAATTGTTGCCCCCCAAAGACGGAGAATATCCGCACCAAATTCATTGGCGATTTTCAAAGGGTCAATACCATTACCTTTAGATTTTGACATTTTCGCCCAGTTTTCATCCATGACAAAACCATGACTGACAACATTTTTGTATGGGCTAACACCATTAACGGCTACACTAATAATCAAACTAGAGTTAAACCAACCACGGTATTGGTCGTTGCCTTCAAGGTATAGATCACTTGGATAAGGTTGGCCCTTATCTTTTAATACAGCAATGCTGCTTGATCCGCTATCAAACCATACATCCATAATATCGGTTTCTTTTCGGAATTGCCCATGAGGTGATGCTGGATTTTGATAGCCTTCAGGTAAAAGTTCGGCAACATCACGACTAAACCAGACATTACTACCATGCTTTTTAACTAGGGCAATAATATGATCGAAAACGGCTTCCTCAATAATGGCGGAGCCATCTTCATTATAAATAATTGGGATAGGTACGCCCCAAACGCGTTGACGAGAAATACACCAATCACCGCGATCTTTAATCATGTTGGATATCCGTTGTTTTCCCCATTCGGGAGTCCACTTCACCTCATCAATTTGCCGAAGTAATTCTTCTCTAATCGGTTGAATCGAAGCAAACCATTGCGGGGTTGCCCGGAAAATAAGAGGTTTATTTGTCCGCCAGTCATGAGGATAACTATGTGTCAATATTGTATCTTTAATAAGACGACCATTAGCGATTAAATCAGCAAGAATAACAGCGTTTGCTTTATCATAAAACATGCCTTCATATTTGCCTGCTTCTTCGGTAAAAACACCTTTAGCATCAACTGGACAAAGGACTTCTAAACCATATTTTTGGCCAACAATAAAGTCTTCAACACCATGTCCTGGCGCCGTATGTACCGCCCCAGTACCAGCTTCGCTAGTGACATGATCGCCTAGTATTACAAGACTAGTACGATCGAATAATGGATGGGAAGTCGTGATATATTCAAGTTCACGTCCCTTAAACTGTTTGAGTTTTTGATGGATGATTACTTCTGTGTCTTTGGTAAATGCCTCGACGAGTTCATCTAATAAAATGATGCGGCCAATACTTGTATCATAAAGACCATAATCAAATTGCGGATGTAAGGAAATGGCAAGATTTGCAGGAAGGGTCCATGGTGTCGTCGTCCAAATGACAAAGGCATCACCTTGACTCAACACGTCACGGCCATCAACGACGGGAAAAGAGACATAGATGGCATGACTTTTTACATCAGCATATTCAATCTCGGCTTCTGCAAGGGCACTTTCACTACTTGGTGACCAATGAACGGGTTTTAAACCACGGTAAATCAAGCCTTTCATAGCCATGGACTTGAACACTTCAAGTTGACTTGCTTCGTAGTCGCTTGTCAATGTCATATATGGGTCATCATAGTCACCGACAACTCCTAAACGACGGATTTGCTCTTTTTGAGTGGCTACCTGTTTACGAGCATAGTCCTCACAAAGGCGGCGAAAATCGGCGATTGGCATTTCTTTACGATTGATGCCACTTTTGGTAATTTGATTTTCAATAGGAAGACCGTGTGTGTCCCATCCAAGACGAAAAGGGGTGTCAAAACCTTGCATATTCTTGAAACGAACAACGAAATCTTTGAGAACCCGATTCAGCATGTGTCCACAGTGCATGTTTCCATTTGCGTAAGGAGGACCATCATGAAGAACATAAGGGACTTGATCTTTATTTTTCTTACGCATCAGCGCATAAAGGTCTTGTTGTTGCCAGTTTTGTACAAATACTGGTTCTTTTTTGTTGAGATTGCCGCGCATCTCAAAATTAGTTTTCGGCATAAGTAATGTATCTTTTAATTTCATAATTCCTCCAAAAATAAAAGCGTCCCATCGATAAGGACGCATGACCGTGGTACCACCTTAATTCTAGTTATGACTAGCACTCAAACTCAATAACGGTGAGTTCCGGGACGTACTACATATCGTAGGTCCACTCTGAAGTGATAAAGTTGAGGGGCTTGCTTAGGCTTCCACTATCCCTAATTCGCTATGGCTCGCGGTCACTCGACTTCGTGTCTTCATCAACGATTTACGCTTAATTATAAAATAATTAAAACAAAAGAGCAAATATTAGTCTTGTTCGTCTAAAACACCTTTAAGAAAGTCAGGAAGGATGTCAAGATCATCATCATTGTCTTGTTACGTCTTTTGATCTTCATCGTGCTCTTCATCTAGAAGAGGAGGCCGAACTGTCGGTGGCGTTGGGACTTTTGTAAAGTCGAATTCTTCTTCAAAGTCACTAGCAATAACACTCACAAGTATTGAATCTTCTAAGAGTTCATTGAGGGCAACACCAAACTTAATATCGATATTATTGGATCCACTTGTCTCAATGATCCAATCAACTGTATGTTGGGCTTCATAAAGACTCACATTGGTGCCACATGTAACCGCGACAATCGCCTTGCGTGCACCATGTAGTGAGGCTTCTAGTAGCGGAGAATTAACAGCATTTTGTGCGGCTTGACGAGCTTTGTCTTTTCCCGTTCCCATACCAAATCCGATGAGTGAGATACCCGAATCTTTTAGGGTATTTTTCACATCGGCAAAGTCAAGATTGATCACCGCTGGCATGAGGATAAGATCCACCACCGTTTTAACAGATTGGGCAAGCACTTTGTCACTTTCGCTAAAGGCATCACTTATTGGACGATTGCCATTGACCATCAGCAATTTATCATTGCTAACGACAATAATCGAATCAACAAGGTCCTTAAGATTATTAAGACCCTCAACTGAGTTTGCAATCCGCCGTTTTCCTTCAAATGTGAAAGGACGTGTGACAATGGCCACGGTGAGCGCACCACTACGACGAGCAATTTCAGCGATCACAGGTGAGGCACCTGTTCCGGTTCCGCCTCCCATACCTGCGGCAATAAACACAAGGTCTGCACCTTCGACAATTTTTTCGATTTGCTCTTGACTATGTTCAGCAGCTTCACGTCCCACTGAAGGTTCTCCACCCGCGCCAAGTCCATGCGTGATATCTTCGCCTAGAACAAGGCGGTTTTTAGCGCGACTTGTCGCTAGTGCTTGTTTGTCTGTATTGGCAACCCAAAAGGAAACATTATCAATTTTATCGTCAATCATGCGGTTGACAGCGTTATTACCTGCGCCACCAACACCAATGACAACAATACGTGCTACGGGTTCAAATTCATCTAAATTATTCATATTTTAACCTCTATTTCCTTGAGAGTGGCCCGACTGGGGTCTGCTCATCACCTATTTCCATTGCATATCTAGTATACGCTTTAACAAGTCCAAGACAGGTTGCGTATTCAGGATTTCTTGCGCCAATAATATTGGCTTGGGCAAAGACATATTTATAACCCTTACCTTCACGAGCTAAGAAGTGCGCGTATCCATGTAGTTTAGCGCCCCCACCGGTCACAATCATTTGATAATCACCTAGTGATTGAATTTGCTGAACCTTGGCCATAATTTCAAGGGTATCAAGCAGTTGACGTTGATGGGTGTTCAAAAATTGATAGATAACATCATTAAGTTGTTTGAGTGTGATATTATGCTTTTCATCATCGTCGCTAGTCGCTATCGTAAATTGTGTTTTAATCGGTCTTATATCAAAGCCATAATCGCGCTTAAGTTGCTCAGCTGTTTCGAGATTGACATGTAATTTTTCACTGATGTAATGTGTGAGTTGATTGCTTCCGAGACGAAAACTTTTGGAAAAATAGAGACGATTTTGCGCGATCAGACTCACGCTCGTACGTTCAGCGCCAAAGTCAATGAGGATATAATTAGCGGCGACATCTTTTTGATGGTTATATAGTTCGGCCATAGCGTAGGTTTCCGCAAACGTCTTTAATACCTTGAGGCCTGCATTCTCTACGACGCTAATGTAAGAGTTATAAATCCATAAGGGTAGAAGATGTAAAAAAGCATCAAGCGAGAGAA
>CAYWQC010000026.1:0-220 GCA_964460405.1 uncultured Staphylococcaceae bacterium
AATGGGTATCTCTTGCCCGTTCTTGTTTGGTAAAAATGCCAGCAAGGTCATTTGTATAAAGGACACGTTTTAGTACCTGGTGCTTGGGCTTAGTTTCATAGCTAGTCTTGAGAAGTTTTAATGTTTTTTCATCAATTAATTTCATAAGACTCCTTTCTTTACTTATTTCATAAGTACATTTTTTATTTTATGCTTATATATTCTTTTTTTCAAGATTTAA
>CAYWQC010000026.1:230-11452 GCA_964460405.1 uncultured Staphylococcaceae bacterium
GGGATATATCGATTTTTTACACTAAAAACAACGAATTTTTCATTTCTGCAAAGATAATTAGAGGCTTGCAATTAGTATCATCGCTAAATGATTTATCACCTGCAAACGTCATTAATGACATAATGCGTACTTAAATAGTCTAGCGTCGCCTTGCTGATATTTTTGAGCACATCGAGATTGATATCTGCAAGTTTTTTAATATAAATACAGGCTTTGCCCTTGCGAAAATTTCCAAGATTATCGAGTAAATAAGCATGTTCTTCAAGACCGGTAAAAACATATAAAGAAATCGCTGCTTTGCGGGGAGAAAACCCCAAAAGTGGCCAATCTCCTTCTTGTCTACTGCGACTCGATTGATAATGATAACTTCCAAAGCCAATCATCGTTGGACCCCACATTTTGGCTTTATAGCCGCTTATGTTTTCCAATATTTTAATGAGTTTAAGGCTATCATCACGCCTCTGTTGATTGATACAAAATGTATTAATAAAGTCAATAACGTTGCCTTCATGTTGTCTTGTTTTTAGTGTTGCCATCAATTGTACCTCTGAGTAATTCTAGCATTTAACAGGCCAATTTTCATTAAATTGACAAATAAAAAAGTCTAACACATTTGCATTAGACCGATATGACAAATGGCGGAGAAAGAGGGATTTGAACCCTCGCGAGACTTGCGCCCCCTACCGGTTTTCGAGACCAGCCCCTTCAGCCGCTTGGGTATTTCTCCATTGCCTAAAAAATTATAGCACAAATGACGAAGTAGTGTGAATGACTTTATCCTCGTTTGTCTCTATGTATTTGTGGGTATAAAAAGTGTATAATATAACTTAGTTATATGTGAGGAGAGCGCATGTTAGTCAATCTTGAATTTTTCCAACGATATCCGGCCTTAACAGTATCTGTGATTGTTGTTTTTTTCTTTTTGATTTTTCTACTTGCAAGCCTCATTCATTATCACTACAAGGATAAAGCCACTAAGAATAAGATCAATGCCGCAATTAATCCCACACGTATTTATGTCGTTGATTTTGGACGTGATCGCTCTTTGTTTTTTGATAAACGTAAATTTTCACGGCGGATTGAAGGCAATGTCGAACGGTTTTTTCATCAATTTGAAAGTAATGCCGTCGAAGGTATTCGCGGATGGTTGGAGAGTCTTGTTAGGGGCGAGGAAGTACCTCTATTTTATGAGGCAGATGTCAATGTGGCCTCACTCAGGTCAACGTTTTTTTCCTTACTTCAAGTGCTCAAAGTTGATAAGGAGCGTAAAATCGTTTATTTAGAAAGTTATTTACTCCGGTTTTTACGTCCTCGCCATCAGATTAATCGCCATATGGAAGGGAAACATCGTGCTTATTTCCGTAATTATGAACGGGTCGTTCCCCTTTATAAGCGTGCTCACGCAAAGGGGCGAGGTATCATGATGGTCATTCGCTTTTTTAAGATTAGTAAGCGACAAGAAGGAGATATGGATTTAGAGAAATTGCTTATCACAAAGTTAAAAGACTATTTAACTCTGTTTATTCATCAGTACCGTGTCATGTTTGATATTGATGACTTACATGTTGGTGTCTTTGATAGTCGTGCCCAAGATTATAAAAAAACACGGATTATTGCTAATTCAATCCAACACCATCTCAGTAGTTTCATGAATATTAATGGTATCGAAGGTTATTCCTTCTCAATTGGTGTGAGTGAGGCGAAGAGTTTTCCTCAGTTTGAAGATATTATTGAAGTTAGTCGGGATGCTGCTTTTCTAGCAGAGTCCAAAAACCAATTTATTGTTTATCACGATAATTCGCAGCCAGAAACTGGCCTTTCTAGTGATTATGTTCGAGCGGAACTTGATCACTTTATTAAAGACAAAAAAATGCAACTTCTGTTTCGCCCCATCGTCAACGTCGAAAAGGGGGCGATTGCTGGATATATTTCTTATATTGAACCTTATCAATCTGTCTTTAATAGTTATCAGGAACTAACGGAATACGCGATCAAGTCTGATCGCGATAAAGAATTATTCTCAGTCGTATCAAGAAAAATTACTTCACTTTATTACAACGAAACGCCCAATCAAAAGCATAAGCTATTTATGCCCGTACAAATTATCAACCGTGACTCGATTATTCGCTCACTTGCGCGGATGAATCATGTCAACGAACTCAGTATCGTCCTCATGTTTGATTCAGATGATATAGAAGCATCACTTAATAAAATTGAGGAAGTTAAAACTGTTCTGGAGGACATCTCGCATGCAGGATTCAAAATCGCCCTTATACTTCAAGATACTGAGCTCACCCTTCCTAATGTGATTTATGCCTTATTTGACTATTATCTTGTCGATGAAAGACTCTTGAAAAAGACTTATAAAAATGAGCGTAATCGCGTATACTTATTATCGGCTCTTGGAAAATTACTCCGCTATAAACGGCCAATCATTCTCAGTGATATGACAAATTGGAGCGACATTGAGTACTTTGTCAGAGCGGGTGTTGATTACATTAGCAGTGATGAAATATCGAAAAAGTCGCAAATGATATTGCCAATTGAAAAGAAAAAAGCACAAAAGATTACAAACTTGATAAGGAAGAGATAATGATGAAAAAAGAATTTAAAAACGATGCGATTACCCGCATAGAAGATGATTTTGCACAGTGGTATACAGACGTTTGTCGTAAAGCTGAATTAATGGACTATTCAAGTGTCAAAGGCTTTATTATCTATCGTCCATACGGCTATGGCATTTGGGAAAACATTCAAGCCTATTTAGATCGTCGTTTCAAAATGACCGGTCATGAAAATGTGTATATGCCGCTTGTTATTCCTGAAAGTCTTTTTCAAAAGGAAAAAGATCATGTTGAAGGGTTTGCACCTGAGACATTGATTGCCACACTTGGAGGTAAAAATAAATTAGAAGATCGTTTGATCATTCGCCCAACAAGTGAAGTCTTATTTTGTGAACACTTCAGTAAAATTATTTCGAGTTATCGTGATCTCCCTAAAAAGTATAACCAATGGTGCAATGTCGTCCGTTGGGAGAAAACAACACGGCCCTTTTTAAGGGGAAGTGAGTTTCTTTGGCAAGAAGGACACACCATGCACGAGAGTGAATTAGAAGCGCGCCAAGAGGCTCTTGACATGCTACAAATTTATAATGATATGGGTAAGGACTTACTGGCTATTCCTTTTCTCACCGGTGTTAAAACTGAAAACGAAAAATTTGCTGGTGCGGTCGAAACGTATACAATTGAGGCCCTGATGCCCGATGGAAAAGCTCTTCAAAGTGGCACTACTCACTACTTTGGTGATGGTTTTGCTAAGGCATTTGATATTAAATATCAAGATAAGACAAATACACTTGTCCATCCTTTTCAAACAAGCTGGGGTGTTTCAACGCGTCTAATTGGTTCTATTATCATGGTTCATGGCGATGATAATGGTCTGTCATTACCGCCATTTGTTGCCCCCACCCAAGTTGTCATTATTCCTATCCAACAAAATAAACCAGGCGTTCTATCCAAAGCCAAAGAGATGAAGACTCGTCTTGAAAAATTGGGTCTTCGTGTCAAACTTGATGATAGTGATCGTAGCCCTGGTTGGAAATTTAGCGAATATGAAATGAAAGGTGTCCCTATCCGTCTTGAAATTGGTCCACGCGACCTCGAGAAAGGCAATATTAGTGGCGCTAAGCGCTATAATGGTGAAAAGTTTGTGATGAGTGATGCCGACTTGGAAAAAACAATTACGCCGCTTCTTGAAGACATTCACAATGCCATGTATCAAAAAGCACTTGACTACCTGTTAGCGCATACGACTGAAGCCCACAATCTCGAACAACTAGATGATGTACTTAATTCGAAATTGGGTTATGCGAAGGTGATGTGGGATGGCGACCTCAAAGGTCTTGAGTTAATTAAAGAAAAGTTCTCTGCCACCGCTCGTTGTCTGCCTTTCAATCAAACACCATTTGCTGATACGTGTGTTGTCAGTGGTCGCAAGGCAAAGTATCTCCTTGTAGTGGCTAAAGCCTACTAAAAGAACTATTAAAATTGCCATTATTCATATTTACATCAAATGTATAAAATGATATCATTTAATGGCAATGTCTGGAGCAATACCCAAGTTGGTGAAGGGGCTTCCCTGCTAAGGAAGTAGGCCGGGTAACTGGCGCGAGAGTTCGAGTCTCTCTTGCTCCGCCATGTAAAAACTAAATCGCACGTGTGTGCGATTTTTCTTTAGCTTAAAGAACGATTAATGATGGTAAAATAGAAGTGAGGTTATTCAATGAAAATACGTGAAGGTTTAGTAATTAGTAATGCATTTACTGTTTGGGAAGAATTTTTTCATATGGTTAAGCGACTTCAAGATGAGTTTTCTCGATACGCCATCAAGTTAGACTACAAACGGAATGATGAAGTGGTCGCATATATTGATGAAGATGGTAGGGCAAAGACTAATTTAAAGCGCTACGATTTTATTATTTATTTTGATAAAGATTATCCTTTAGCAAAATTGTTAGAACTCGCAGGATTTCGTCTATTTAATCGCGCTGAGGCTATTCGGATTTGCGATAGTAAAATGTTGACTCATCTTGCCCTTACTAATCACGGAATCTCAATGCCAAAAACGATCAACTATCCGCTTCGTTATGGACCAGGCAGTGACCAACGTTTTCATCAACGGGTGCTTGAAGAACTTGGTCTACCTCTTGTCATCAAACACTATTTTGGTTCGCTTGGTGAGCAGGTCTACCTTGTTAAAACCGAAAGCGAATTTTATGATATCACTGCTCGCTTAGAAAACATACCCCATCTCTATCAGCAATTTATTAGTTCAAGCTTTGGTCGGGATTTAAGGATTGTCTTGATTGGTCATGAAATCGTAGCATCAATGCAAAGAAACGCTCAAGTTGCAGGAGAATTTAGAAGTAACATTGAAACTGGTGGGATTGGCCTCCAAGTTGTCATACCCGATGAATTTGCTAAGATGGCCATTAGTGTGAGTCAAATTCTTGGTTTAGATTATTGTGGACTGGATCTTCTTTATGGCAAACATGGTCCTATACTAATGGAAGTCAATGCTAGTGCTTATTTTTCTCCAATTGAAAAGTATTCAAAAAAAGACGTAGCAGGCCGCTACGTCAAATATATCGTTGATCAAATTTATGGCTGACTATGTTTTTGACAATCTTGACAAACCCCATAGATAACGAGGTCATGATGTGTCATTTTAAAGTCGTTTTCATTGGCAACATGCTTAAAATGATTAGCCACACAGGCGATTTCAAACATTTTATGACAGTCCTCGCAAATCATATAATGAACATGATCGTGACGATTAAAGTAGTAATAGGCAAGATTGTGTAAATACACTTTACTGATAATATTCGCGCTCATTAATGTATCTATTGTTCGATATACGGTTGAAAGATTAATAATAGGATCGCTCAATTTTTGGTGAACCAACTCTGCACTTAAAGGGATATCACTTGTTTGAAACACATCCATAATTTGTAAACGCTGTTTGGTCCTCTTAAATGTCATTTAACCATTCTCCCTTTCACATAACGGAATAGATATGCACCTAGAAGAGTCAGGGCGTTGATAATAACAACACTAGAGCCTGCAGGGATATTAAGTGGATAAGATAAATATATCGCTAACATCATAGATACAAAACTGGTAGCGACACTGATGATGAGTGTTGTTTTAAAACTACGGCGAAATTGTGAAGCGATGAGCGTTGGAAAAATGATTAATGATGAAACAAGCAATGCGCCAACAATTTTGACACCAACGACGATGATAAGGGCACTTAGCATTGATAGAGCATAGTCTAAAATAATTGACTGACGACGACTCATGACAATATTTTCTTTATCAAAGACATTTTGATAGAGGTGACGATAGAAGTAGAGGATGAAGGCAAGCGTTAAAATTGCTAACACACTTGTAATGAGGATGTCATTAAGATTGGTCGTCAGTAGTGAACCAGTCATCAGACTTTCAATTGAAATGTTGAAACCGCTCGTCACACTAATGATAATCAGACCAATTGCAAATGATAATGAACTAATAACTCCAATAGCAGCGTCATTATTAATTGATGCTTTTGTGGCGATAAATTTAATGAGAAAACTAGCAATTGAAGCAATAATAAGGGCGATGTATATGGGACTGTCAACAAGAATGACGCCGATCACAAAGCCTAAAAAACTAGTATGTGCAAGACCATCTGCAAGCATTGATTGATTGTTAAGGACAATAAATGGAGAAATAAGCGATGTTACAATCGCAACTAGACCACCAATGATGAAGGCGTATATCATAAAGTTGTATGTAAATATTTCAAGCCACATGGTGATGATGCTCCTTATTACCATAGTCGTTCTGGAAGTCGCAAAAACTACCATAAAACTTGATTTCTCGATCAAGATAAAGCACATTGTTGGAGCAATCTACAAAGTCATTATCTAAGTCATGAGTAATATTTAGAATCGTCATTCCCGCCTTGTTGAGCTCGCCAATGATTTCATAAAAACGTTTACGAAAATCAGGGTCAAGCGCACTTGTTGGTTCATCTAAAACAAGGAGGTCAGGATGTGAGATTATGGCTCTAATCAAAAGAACCCTTTGTCGTTGCCCGCCAGATAACTCGCTAAACTGCTTGTCATAGAGATGGGGAATGCTCATCTTGTCTAACCAAAATTTAATCAGATCTGCCTCTGCTTTTTTAATGAATAACGACTGCTTTGCATAACCGCTATAAATAACCTCACCTACTGTTGTTGGGAAATTTTGATTGACTTTAATAATTTGTGGCAAATAACCAATGTTTTTTGAATTGATAGTCACTTGTCCTTCCGTGGGTTTGGCTAGTCCAAGTAATATTTTTATGAGTGTTGTCTTGCCACTACCATTAGGACCCAAAATATGGACTATTTCACCCTTGTTAACATCGATATTGATGTTTTCAAGTACTGTAATATCACTAAATTTCACTGCTAGATTTTGAATATGAATCATAGAAGTGCCTCCCGAAGATGATTAAGATTTCTATTTAATAAATCTAAATAACTGATATCTGCTTCAAAATCAGTAAGTGTAACATTATGGTAACCGTGAAGTTCAAGAATCGTAACTTGTCGACTATGTTTAGATAATAATTCATCCTGTACAGTACGCGCAAAAGTTGGATCGACGAGTTCTTCAACAAATAAGTAGGTGGTATCACTCGCTACAATTGCATCCACCAATTCTGCCAGTTCAAGAGGCGTAATATCCGCGTCTGGTTTAATGTCATCGACAAGCGGGATAATATCAAGTCCAAAGTATTCACCGAAATCCTCGAGAGCATTATGTCCTACAAAGAAAACTTGCGGTTGATTGAGAGATTGAATATCATTTATGAACATCTCACTTGTTGACGTAATGGCCGTTTTATATTGGTCGGCGTTACTCAAAAACAGAGTGGTATTTTCGCTATCAATTGTCGACAACTTTTCAGCAACCATATCGATTTCCATCATGAAATGAGCAGGACTGGTCCAAAAATGTACACCATGTTCATGATCGTGATCATCCAAGGCGACGAGATGTTGATGGTAAAGACGATGATTGTGCTCATCCTCAAACAAGTTGTCGTGTACATTGATGATTTCCGTTGTCGTCACACTCAAATTACTGACCCATGTTTCAATGGTGTCTGCTGAGTAAAAAAGCATTTTTGAATCAACGATTTGCGCCGTTTGTTTTGGGGTTGGTCGATAACTATGAACTTCGACGCCAGGGGGGACAATCATTGAATAAGTCAGTGATGTGCCTTCACTTACCTGGCGGACTGCATCGTAGTGGGGAAACATACTAGTTGTGATATCAACTTGTTCATAATTTGATCCACAAGCCGTTAAGACGATTGAACTAAAGAGTAGAAATTGTATTTTTTTCATAATCATACCTCGCTGACATATTTTATGTTAACTGCGAATGATTTGCAAGTAGAATACTCACAATAAGACTTATTTCATAAATTTTAGATGACTTATACATTTAATTTGTTTTTTAACGCTTTATAATGCTAAAATACTGAATATAGGTAGGTAAACGTGAATGATTTTTTTACTAAATGGTGTGAATTATAACGATCCGCACTTTTGGATTGGTTTTGCAATTGTTGCTGTTTTGATTATTTTACTTGCTGTTTTTTATCTCCGTTATCTTAAACGTATTTTTATTACTCTATTCTACTTTTTCTTTATTCCGCTCACACTTACCATATATGTCCTCGGCTATCAGACGGCATTTTATGTCTCTTTTGCCATAATGATCATCGCAAGCATATTATTTTCTATTACCAATATTCCCGAATTCCGCCCACTCGTTGGGAACCCATTAAAAAAAGATGCAACATTTTTAGGCTTTCCTTTAAAACGGAAAAGAGGAGCTCGTAAACATATTAAAATTTATGACCGAGATGCTGTTTTTCATGAGTTAGAAAATGCCGTTGATAGTCTATCAAAAACAAAGACCGGTGCGCTTATTACCATTGAACGCAACACGACTCTTGATGATGTCATGCGTAATGGTACTGAAATTAATGCTGCAGTAAATAGTCCACTATTGCTTAGTATTTTTTACAAAGGGACAATTTTACATGATGGCGCAGTGATCATTCGCGATAACATTATTGTAGCGGCTAGTGTCTACTACACACCTTCAACTAAACCACTGGCAGGTAAGGTGGGTTCTCGCCACCGTGCCGCTCTTGGAATCAGCGAAATCAGTGATTCAGTTACAATTATTGTGAGTGAAGAAACTGGGCGAATCTCATTAGCCTATAAGGGGCTATTACAATCTGTCAGCCGCGAAAACTTTGTCCGCGTATTAACAGATTATATGGATATGGGATTAAACGAAAAGGAGGACTAGTATGGGTAAATATTTTGGCACTGATGGTGTAAGAGGTCCTGCAAACGAACGATTAAACAGTAGTTTAGCCTATCGAATTGGTCGGTATCTAGGAAACTTAACAATTGAGGGTAAAACTCCAAAAATTTTGATTGCACGCGATACACGTCTCAGTGGGCAAATGCTTCTTGCTGGCCTCACAAGCGGAATTTTGACTAGTGGTGGAGATGTTTATGACATTGGTGTGAGTACGACGCCTAGTGTCTCTTATTTAGTAAAAACAAAAGGTTTTGATTATGGCATTATGATTAGTGCCTCGCATAACCCTTTTTATGATAACGGTATCAAGGTATTTTCTAGTATTGGCACAAAAATTAGTGAAGAACTCGAACTCAAAATCGAGGAGTATATTGATCGTGATAAAGATGATTTACCGCTTGCAAAGAATAATCGGGTTGGTCGTTCTTATCATGTACCAGACATGATAGATGATTATATTAATTTTCTCTTGGAAACTAAACATAGTGACTGCAATTTGTCCTTACTTGTCGATGCCGCTAACGGATCTGCAAGTGTTGTTGCACCACGCGTGATGTCTAAATTTAATTGCAATATTGATTTTATAGGCAATGAGCCTAATGGTGTCAACATTAACTTAAAGTGTGGATCTACCCACTTGGAAGCCCTTAAACAAGGGATGTTTACGAACAAGTATGATATTGGTGTTGCCTTTGATGGTGACGCTGATCGCGTGTTATTCGTTAATCGTGATGGCGAAGAGATTGATGGTGACTTTATTCTCTATCTCCTTGCTAAATCGATGAAGGCTAAGGGAACACTCTATAAAAACACAGTTGTGATTACGGTCATGTCAAATATGGGACTTATCAAAGCATTAGAACAAGAAGGTATCGACTGCAAAATTGTTAGTGTGGGTGACAAATATATTCAAGCGGAAATTCTTGAACATGGTTACAGTCTCGGTGGTGAACAGAGTGGGCATATTATCATTGGTGATTTACTCAATACTGGTGATGGTATCCTTAGTGCTATCCAAGTGATGAATGTTCTTGCTGAATATGAATCTGTCGAACTCGCGTTTGCAGGGTTTAATAAATATCCGCAAAAACTTGTTAATGTCACAGTCGAAAATAAGGACGCTGTTATCGAGTTTGATGGTCTTAAAGAGATGTTAGAAAAGCATACAAAAGTGTTAGATGGAAAGGGCCGCATTCTTGTCCGCAAGAGTGGTACTGAACCATATGTCCGGGTGATGGTTGAAGCTGAAGATGCTAAGGTGTGCGAAACAACCTGCGACACAATTGTAAAATATATTCTCAGTTTAGGCTTCTAGATACCATTTATAATCCCTCTTCGGAGGGATTTATTCATAAAAAAAAGAGACCATCAATTTGGTCTCAATTTTTTTGATAAGTAATTAAGCGCCGAAGTCGCCTTGATATAGCCAAGCATCGCTGAGATAAGCGGCTTTTTCAACGGAAGTATCACCCTCGACATTAATAAAGACGTTCGTGACACCACCATTACTAATGGGAGCTGTATCAGTGAAGTCAACAAGTAAAATGGTTGGTGTTAAGAATTGATCAACATCAGCACTTTGAATTTTTTCAATTGTTGCATCCGTAATGCCACCATTAAGGTAGTAGTTGCTGTTTTGAGCAGCGGAGGCAAAACCTTCAAACTTAATAATGTTGCGATCAAGGAAGGCTTCAAATGCACTTGATGCAGTAGCATTTTCATCTTTCCAGTCTTCATCAGTGTCTTGTTTGACATCGATAGTTTTAAGTGTAAAACTTGCACCACCTAAATCGTCTTTTGAATAGCTTGATAACTTTTCAAAGCCTTCACGGGCAGATTCACAAGCACTACATTCTTCTTGTGTGAAAACGAGGAAGAATTTTTGACCATCAAGGGAATCACTATCACCATTTTCGTTGGCATAAATGTCATCAAGTAGTTTTTGAGCACTACTGTCTTCAGCACTCTTTAAACTCACTTGAAACTTTTTGTAATATTCATGGGCGCTATTACGACGGTCGTTAATAGCATTGATACCATCAACAATCGAAGGAATCGAGAAGATGATAGCAAAAATGACACCAACAATTAATAAAGGTTGGATCCAGGCAGTATCTTTAATCCAACGGCCGATACGGACAAAGAACTGTCCAATCACAGAGAAAACTTTTTTCATGTATAACCTCCTATATTTAGAAAATATAGCATAACTATAATAGCATCTGACCAAGGTCAATTCAACTATAAAAATTTTTCTTTTTCATGACTTTTTTGATTTAT
>CAYWQC010000027.1:0-11434 GCA_964460405.1 uncultured Staphylococcaceae bacterium
GGGCCCCCTTTGTCAGTCTTAAGGAGCAAACCATTTATCTTAACAAACTCAAAAAAGAACGTCTCAAAGTGGAACGTCCCCTTCTTAGTGAAGACGAGAAAAACGCCATTAATGATGTCCTTGTTCACTACCATGGACAAGTTGTGATGATTACTTACTATGACAAGGGTTTTATCAAAGATATTCATACAACAATTAGTCATATTGATGGATATCAAAAAAAGGTCATCACACCCGACTTACATATCGCATTTGATGATCTGATTGCTTTAGACAGTGAGTGAGAAAGTCATAACGACGGGATTATGGTCGCTATAAACAAAGCCATAACCATAACGAGGATCATCTTCATTGAGAGTCTCTATTTGACCGTTCACGCCACTGCCAACAACATCAACACTTGTGACGTTAACATTGCTTGAAACAAGAAATCCATCGATAGCGCACATAAAATTATCAATAATACCATTATCATTCGCATCGACAAAAGGAATTGATGCATCACGAGCACTTGGTAAATTTGTGGCCCCATGGGCCACTAAATCTGTGCCTTCCAAGTCGTTGGCATAAGCTTCGATTTGTCCTGTTTTAGGATTGAGGAAGTCACTACCTTCTACAATACTTGCGTCCGCCCTAAGAAAATTATACCAGTCGGTTTTGAAACCATCTTGTTCTTGTTGATCAAACCATACCGCATCACTGAGTTGCGTTTGATCATTACTAATAATCAAATCATGATTAAAGTCGCCACCTACAATCACATAATTATCATGACCTCCTGCATTGCGAGCATTAACAACGGCTTGTTTAAGGTCAAGTAATTGCGCTTTTCTAATCTCGCCACTTTCATCATAGGCGGACATATGGACATTAAAAATATAAAGCGAAGCATCTAGGCCTTCAATCTCGATTTGTGAGACACTAAAGGCGCGATCAAGATCAAAAAACTTATCAACAAAGACAGTGGATACGGTAAATTCATGACGCGTTGCCGCAGCGATTTGATACTTGCTATACGTGCTAATTCCCGAATGAGATGCGCCAATGGGAGAGGAAAACGGATACATAAGATAACTTGAATGATAGTTACTCGCAAATACACGACTATAATCATGATGGGCAAGATCACCTAAAACGAGTTGATCAACGCCATAACTTCTTGTTGAATCCGTATCGACTTCTTGATAAAGGGCAAAGTCAACTTCCCCATAAGTTGCTACGATATTTTCAGTAATGGTTTGATATGCCCCACTTGCGTTGTCGTGGGCGGCCTCAGCACTTAAAGCCCGACTATAACGCCCCGTTGTACTGGCGCGATTTTGACTTTCAACATAAGCGTCCTTATAACTCGCCTTATCCATAAAAAATGAGTATTCTCGTGAATAGGCCCCAAAGCCTATATTGTAGGTTGAAATACTAAGCGTCTCTTCTTCTACTTGACTTAAAGTGAGTTTTTGCGAGGTGTTTTCATGGACATCAAGATCAATATCACCAATACGCGAGTAATCAAGCGCCAGATAAACAAGATAAGACATCACCGTCAAAAAGAAAACTAGCAGCAATATTAAAATTGCTGCTAGTGCTCTTATTGCGGACTTTTTATTGTTAACTTTACCTAGAAAGCCCATGTGCCATCCTTGAACACATCAATAGTTGAGCCATCACGCTTAACACCGACAATATGCATATCATCAGTACCAATCATGAAGTCAACGTGAATGAGTGAATCATTGACGCCTTTAGCTTTAATGTCTTCAAGACTCATCTTATCAAACCCAGGAATAACCATGTTGAAGCCACGACCTAGGGCAATGTGACAGGAGGCATTTTCATCAAATAAGGTATTAAAGAAGAGAATGCCTGATTGATTAATGGGTGATTCTTTAGGAACAAGGGCGATTTCACCAATGTAGCCACTCGTTTCATCCATATTCAGCATTTCTTTTAATAAGTCTTCATTTTGTTCGGCACCAAATTCAACGGCTTTACCTTCATGGAAGCGAATCCAAAAGCGATCAATCACTTCACCATTATAGGATAGGGGTTTACTCGCATAAACAATCCCTTCAGCTTGGCCCTTCATCGGGGTCGTAAAACATTCTTCAGTGGGAATGTTGGGATTAAAGAAGGTGCCTGAAATCGTATGTTCACCACCGGCAAGGAAGCGGGCTCCAGGAATGAGTCCAACTTTAAAGTCGGTGCCATTTCCCGCACGATATCTAAGCTCCACTAAATCCAAATCGTTGAGGAAAGTGGCATGTTGATGCATTTTGTGATTGTGTAGGTTCCAGTTTTCAACAGGGTTACCTTCAAAGGCACGACTTGCTTTAAGAATTTCTTCCCATAGCTTTTCTTTAGCTTTAGCTTTACTCAGTTGCGGAAATAATTTCTTAGCCCATGCTGTTCCTGCGGCAGCGGCAATCACCCATTGATAGCGGTCTTCCATCTTATCAATATAAGGTTTAACAATCGGGAAACGTAATTTAGTGGCCTTAGCCCGTTTCTTTTGGTCAATTCCTTTTTCGCCATCTGGATCACTTGATTCAATGTAAATCTTGACGGGCAATACATCGACTTGATGTTGGAATTTTGCCTTTTGCCAATCAAGCACTTCACCAAGGGTTGAAACAGATTGGTGCTTGTTGTGTAATTTGGTCAGGCGATCATCCACCCAATCAATCGTGACACGTTTCGCCTTTCTTTTATACGCAGCATCAACAAGCATAACCACAAAGTCAGCTTGTTCAAGCTCGGCAACGATGTTAACCTCTTGGCCTTTTTGCACGTTGGCCCCGACATTAACAATCAGTTTTGCATATTCTTTTAACATTCTTTTTTTCATCTTTATTCCTCTTTTCTTATTGTTTATTTAATGTTTGATAAGCTTCAATTAGATTTTTTTGTAGGCGTAATCGTGTGAGTAAACCCACCCCTTTAGGGACTGGCGTCTGCAGGCGAACGGGGCGATGTGGATAAACATCACCGACAAGTTGACCATCAACGCGATTAATCCCAACATCAACAATAACCGCGCTTTTTTTAAGTGGTTGATCTTTAATCATATAGGGTCGCCCCACAGCGACAATAATAATATCGGCATGGGCAAGATAATGATTCATATCTTCAACGCTTGTTTTTGAGTGGAGCGTTGTCACATTGGCACTGAGATCGAGTAAGAGTTGACTCATGGGACGTCCAACAATATGCGAGCGACCAATCACCACAGCATTTTGTCCCGCAATGGCAATATGTTCTGCCTGTAAGTAGTCAATAATACCTTGCGGTGTACAAGGTTTAAAATGCGTCATAGGATGGAAGCCATCAACATCTTTACGAGGATCCACGGCCAGTTTAATATGTTGTTCATCGATATGATTTGGCAGGGGCATTTGCACAATGATGCCATGAATTGCCTCATCCTTATTCGCCCGATTGATGGCCTCAAGGAGTGCCGTTTCTGTGGTTGATGCCGTTAACTTCAAAAGTTGGACATCAACACCAATTTCATTCCCGTCCTTCATTTTTCCTCTAATATATGAATCACTTGCTGGATCTTCATTAGCTTGAATAATGAGTAATACAGGTTTGACTAAAAAGTGCGCCACTTTTTGGCGGAGGAGGGCTTTTTCATTTAATACATATTCAGTAATGGTCATTGTTTTATTATATCACTCTCTCTAGTTGATGAAATATCAATTGTCGTGTTTTTTAAGAATAGGCATTAAAAAAAGCCGAGTGAACGGCTCATTTTAATAGGTTTAATGTGTTTAGTTAAGAACGTTAACAAGTACAGCAAGCAAGAAGAATATAATTGCTAAGATCATCGTGACAATGGAAATGACTTTTTCACTACCACGTTCCTTTGTTTTCACAAAAATATTTAAACCACCACCGGTAATTGCCCCTGAGGCACCTTCACTTTTACCACCTTGTAAGAGTGAGAGGATGATGACAAGAATTGCAACAATAATGAAGATAATATCTAGTGCGTTCATAGACCCTCCTTAAGTTTCTCTACTAATATACTATAAATAGTATCACTTTGCTAGTTTTAATTTTGTTCAAAATCGATAAAATATCCGAATGGTCGTAACCCTTATTGGTTGTACTCTTTTTGCAGTTCAAAGATGAGGTCACGGATTTCCGCTGCTCTTTCAAAATCAAAAACCTTAGCAGCTTGATTCATTTCTCCTCGCATGTCTGCAAGCGTCTTATCAAGCTCGCGTTTCGATAGTTTTCCCTTACTTAATTTCTTCGTGAATCGTTCATCATCAAAATTATGAATTGGCGCACTGATGGCTTTAATAATCGTCGTAGGAATGATTCCTCTTTCTTCATTGTAATGCATTTGAATGTGTCGACGACGATTCGTTTCATCGATTGCTCGAGTCATTGAATCAGTCATACGGTCAGCATACATAATGACGCGACCATTCGCATTTCTTGAGGCCCGACCAATAATTTGGATAAGACTACGTTCACTCCGTAAAAACCCTTCTTTATCGGCATCGAGGATGACCATCAGCGACACTTCAGGAATATCAAGGCCCTCTCTTAATAAGTTGATGCCAATAAGAATGTCGTATTTGCCCTTACGTAGTTCATAAATAATTTGTGTGCGTTCAAGTGTTTTTGTTTCACTATGCAAATAGACGACTTTAAAATTGCGTTTTTTAAGATAGTCTGTCAAATCTTCCGCCATCTTAATCGTCAAGGTCACAACCATTACCCGTTCATGACGTTTGAGTGTCTGATTGATTTCACTAATCATATCATCAATTTGACCAATCGTCGGTCGTACTTCGACTGGGGGATCAATTAACCCAGTAGGACGGATAATTTGCTCGACCACCCGGTGTTCAGCTAAGTCAAGCTCATAGTCACCTGGTGTCGCACTTGTATATATCACTTGGCGCATCATCCCTTCAAATTCACTAAATTTTAACGGGCGATTATCAAGAGCGCTTGGTAATCTAAACCCAAATTCCACTAGTGTTTCCTTACGGGCTCGGTCACCATTATACATCCCTCTCACTTGGGGAAGCGACACGTGCGACTCATCGACCACCATGAGGAAATCATCGGGAAAATAATCAATTAAGCAGAATGGTTTTTCGCCTTCTTTTCTACCATCAATATAGCGAGAATAATTTTCAATGCCTGGACACATCCCAAATTCTAAGAGACTATCAATGTCTTGCTTGGTTCTAAATTCAAGACGATCCGCTTCAAGTAGTTTGCCGTTTTCCTTAAAAAATTGAACACGGTCAATCATGTCACTCCAAATTTGCGGAACAGCTTTTTCAATCCGTTCACGACTTGAGGCGTGTGAGTAGGCAGGATAAAGAGGATAGACTAAAAAGGTTTTGACCACTTCACCTGTCAATGCGTTCATTTCTTTAATTGATTCAATTTCGTCGCCAAACGTATCGATTTGGATGATCCGTTCACTCGTAATCGGTGACATAATTTCGATAACATCACCTCTAACTCTAAATGTTCCAGGTTTAAGTTCAAAATTATTTCGTTCATATTGAGCGGTAATGAGTTTGGCAAATAATGCTTTGCGGTCTATAGTCTCACCCACTTTAATATTAAACGCTAATTTATTATATTCTTCAGGATCAATCAATCCATAAATTGAGGCAACACTAGCCACTACAATGGTATCTCTTCTTTCGAGGACACTATTAATGGCGCTCGTCCGCATCATTTCAATTTCATCGTTTTGCACAGCGTTTTTTTCAATATACGTATCACTGCGTGGTATATAAGCTTCGGGTTGATAAAAATCAAAATTTGAGACAAAATATTCAACCCGGTTGTTAGGAAACAACGCCTTAAATTCTGAATAAAGTTGGCCTGCCAGTGTTTTATTATGGACAAGAATGAGTGTGGGTTTTTGTGTTTGCACAATCACATTGGCAATCGTAAATGTCTTTCCTGTTCCGGTCGCCCCTAAAAGTACTTGATGCTTCTTCCCCTTCTCTATACCTTCAACAAGTTGATTGATGGCAACAGGTTGATCGCCCGTTGGGGCAAAATCACTGACCAGTTCAAAACGATGCTCAGCCATTATTTTCGCCGCTTTCTTGTTCTAAACGCCCGGAATCCTTCACCTAACACCTCGTTTGCTTGGATGACAGTGAGGAAGGCTTTTTTATCAATTTGCGAAACTGCATACATGAGATTAGCGTATTCTTTACGGTCAAATGTCACCATAATCATCTCATAAGGATGTTTTTGATAACCACCGGCAACGCCAATAAAGGTTGAACCCCGTTCCATTTTATTTTGAATGTAAGCATTAATCTCGTCAGCGTGATCCTTACTAATAATCATCGCCGTTAAAGCACGAGAACGACCGACGAAAATATATTCAATCATCACCGCTGTAATAAACGCTGCGATAATGCCAATAAGCGAAGCAATGAGGTCGCCGAGGACAAAAATACCGGCGACAATAATCGATCCATCAACAACGAAGGAAAGAATCGATTGCTTGATACTTGTATATTTATTAATAATGAACACTAAAATATCAACACCACCCGTAGAACCACCACCAATAAAGGTGACGGCAACGCCGGCCCCAACAAAAGCACCACCAAAAATGCCGGCGATGAGGGTCTTAGTCGTTTCTACATCATCCAAAAACGTTTCTTGAATAAGTGTTTGAAAAAACGGTGTTCGCGAAATGATAACTAACACAAGTGGATAAAGTAGCGATGAGACTAGTGATTTAACAGTGAATTTAAAGCCGAGAAATAAGAGACTAACAAGGAAAAACCCCCATGTAAGTACGAGAACAACGAGATCTTCATCAAAGCCAAGTGTCGCTTTTAAAATGACCGCTATACCACTTAATCCTCCGGCATTGATTTGGTTGGGAATTAAAAATAGCCCCGTACCAATACCAAGGAGAATTGAGCCAAAAACAATTAAAGCATAACTTTTAATGAGGAGGCGATAATGTTCTTTGAAATAACTAATGACTCGCATGTTGCCGTGCCTCCATTTCTAAATATTTATAAATAAAGTTTTCAATATAGCCATCCATCACTTTACTGACATCACCCTCACTATAGTCGGTACGATGATCTTTGACAAGCGTATAAGGTGCAAACACATAAGAGCGGATTTGACTGCCCCATTCAATGTTTTTTTGTTCACCAACAATCGACTCCATCTTGCTACGTCTCTCCTGCAGTTGACGCTCATAAAGTTGGTTTTTAAGCATGGCCATCGCTGTTTCGCGATTAGATAGTTGGCTACGTTCAACTTGGCAGGCCACAACGATACCGCTTGGAATATGCGTAATTCTCACAGCGGTTTCAACTTTATTCACGTTTTGCCCACCCGCTCCACCTGAGCGATATGTATCAATTCGTAAATCAGCTTCATTAATGTCAATGCTACTAGATTCATTAAATTGCGGAGAAACACTAACACTCGCAAAAGAAGTATGCCGTCTTGCATTACTATCAAAAGGGGAAATACGCACAAGACGATGAACGCCTTTTTCGGCTTTTAAAAGGCCATAGGCCCGTTTACCACTAATGAGCATCGTCACACTTTTGATTCCCGCTTCATCACCGGCTAAATAATCAACAACTTTGACTTTTAAACCGACCAAATCGGCAAAGCGAACATACATGCGATAGAGCATATCTGCCCAATCTTGACTTTCAGTGCCTCCAGCGCCGGGGTGAATGCTGAGGACAACATCATTTTGATCATATTCGCCACTAAAAAGTAATTTAAGTTTTAAGTCATCTGCTATTTTAAGGGCAGACTCTAATTCTTCCTGAATTGCTAAAAGCAGGCTGTCATCTTCTTCAGCCTCATCAAGTGAAAGTAATTCTTTGCTCGACATTAATATTTTTTCAATTTGTAAATATTGATCAAGCGTGTCTTTATGATCGTTATAAATATTAATATGTTGAACCGCGGCTTTTTGATCATTCCAAAAATCCGGTTCATCAATACGTTTTTGTCCTTCTTCTACGCTCGCCTTTAATTGAGGGAGGTCAAAGAGAGTCACCGAGTTGACTAAAAATGAGTCCAACTTCCTTTGCTAAATGTACAACTGTCTTATATTCCATCTTATTTCACCTCAGAATTGCTTGGTATTTCTGGCGTTTCTGCTGGTTTTTCTTCTTTTTCAACTGGACGGTTAACCTTGACATTAAGAAGATTTAGAACCCCCTCAACGGCAATTGTGTCCATCATTTCCTTAAAGAGTGCATAGCCTTCATTGACATAGTCTTGAAGGGGGTTAGTATTCGCGTAACTTCTTAAGTGAATGCCTTCACGCAGATGCGACATGGTATCAATATGTTTGGTCCAATTTCGATCAATACAGCGTAGGACGATTTCTCTCTCAACTCGGTCAGCAATTTCTTGGCCCCATGCTTTACGACGACTGAGGTAATATTTAAAAATAACCATATTTAAATCTTCACCAACTTCATCCGCTGGTGAGTCATCAAAAGCAGCAGGATTTATACTTCCTTCAGGAAGAAAACGTGGTTCAACTTCTTTTTTAAGTAGTTCAGCGTCTATGACACGGTCCTTACTATCTTTAGGAACAGCGCGTCCTGCTAAGAAGTGACCAGTCAGGTCAAATTGTTCTTGCACTAAGTCTTTAATATCATCGGCAAACATAATCGCATCACGTTTTTTATAAATAATTTGCCGTTGTTTACTAAGGACATCATCATAATCAAGTAAGTTTTTACGCATGTCGAAGTTTTGCCCTTCAATTTTCTTTTGGGCACCGGTGACAACATTCATAAACATCTTCGATTCCAGTGGTTGATCATCCATGTTCTTAGCAATATTTTGCATCGCATCGCTAGCAAAACGGCGTAATAGTTCATCATCAAAACTAATGTAGAAACGCGAATAACCAGGATCACCTTGGCGACCACTACGACCACGGAGTTGGTTGTCAATCCGCCGTGATTCATGACGCTCAGTTCCGAGCACACAAAGACCACCTAAGGCCTTGATTTCATCACTTAATTTAATGTCAGTTCCCCGACCTGCCATATTGGTAGCAACTGTAATCGCACCACGTTCACCAGCATGTTTAATAATGTCCGCTTCACGTTCATGGTTTTTCGCATTTAAGACGTTATGAGTCAGTCCGGCTTTCGTAAGAAGTGACGATACTTCTTCACTGGATTCAACACTACTCGTACCAATAAGAAGCGGTTGCCCTGCTTCATGGCGGCGTGTCACTTCTTCAATCAATGCTTTCATCTTTGGTTCTTTACGAGCAAAGAGAAGATCAACGTCATCAATACGCGCAATGGGGCGGTTTGTGGGAATACAAATGACGCGCATATTATAAATCTTACGGAATTCTTCTTCTTCCGTTTTTGCGGTTCCGGTCATCCCGGAAAGTTTGGTATAAAGTCTAAAGAAGTTTTGATAAGTAATCGTCGCCATCGTCACTGTTTCTTCTTTAATCGCAACATTTTCTTTAGCTTGTATGGCTTGTTGAAGGCCGTCACTATATTCACGACCAACCATAATCCGGCCGGT
The DNA here is from genome assembly GCA_964460405.1 of uncultured Staphylococcaceae bacterium. Classification (GTDB taxonomy): domain Bacteria; phylum Bacillota_I; class Bacilli_A; order RFN20; family CAG-826; genus DATESG01. Next base: position 9,553 of record CAYWQC010000027.1, read on the forward strand.
TGATTGATCAATGAGTTGAATTTCACGGTTAGGATCAACAAGATACTCAACGCCACGTTTCATAATGAAATTGGCTTTAAGGGCTTGGTGAATACGGTGCACGAGGTCATTATATTGAGGCGCATAAATATTGGGGACGCCAAACATACGCTCAGCTTTAGTATTGCCCTCTTCTGTAAGGTTACATGTCTTCGTTTTAATATCGACGCTAAAATCACGTTCTGGACGTAATGTTTTAACAAAGCGGTCAGCAATATTGTATTGGCTAGCACTCGCCTTACTGCCTCCGGAAATAATAAGTGGTGTCCGACTTTCATCGATGAGAATCGAGTCAGCTTCGTCAATCACAGAAAATTCAAGTTCGCGGAGTACACGTCCGTTTTTGCTCGTGGCCATATTGTCACGAAGATAGTCAAATCCAACCTCAGAGTTAGTGGTATAGGTAATATCACATTCATAAGCTTCGCGTTTTTCACTGGTCGTCTTCTCACGGAGGTTAACGCCAACGGATAAACCTAAAAAGCGATAAATCTCACCCATCCATTCGGCATCCCGTTTGGCTAAGTATTCGTTGACAGTAACGACATGAACACCCTTGCCACTAAGGCCGTTTAAATACACCGCCATCGTCGCGGTTAATGTTTTACCTTCACCAGTCCGCATCTCGGCAACATCACCTTGATGAAGAACAAGGGCGCCGATAATTTGCACAGGATAAGGAAATTCCCCAATCGTTCTTTTCGCGGCTTCACGGGCAACGGCAAAGGCTTCATACTTGATATCATCAAGGGTTTTACCTTCCGCGAGTTGCGCGCGAAAATACGTTGTTTTTTCTCTTAGTGCTTCGTTGGTCAGTGCCTGCATTTCTGCTTCAAAAGCAATGACCTTCTTGGCTTCTTTTTCTAATTTTTTTAGTCTGATTTCTTCGAATCTAAATATTTTTTCGATAAAACTCATAGTTACTCCTATATCTACAAATGCTTGCTTACACTCTATTTGGTTTAATATCTATGATAGTTTAGCATATATCACCCTGATAGATAAATATTTATCTATACGCTAAAGCTAAGTCATCCTTTGTTATTTTCTGATAATTGTTTAGTGTGCGCAAGCGTTAACACTGCGATTGCTTTAGGCTGATACTTTTTGATCAAGGATATCATCGCCAATACCGTTGCCCCTGTGGTTATTAGATCGTCGACAATTAAAACACGTTTCCCCAGAATTTTTTCACCGTGATGGACAATCAGTTTATCAAGTATTGTTTGTCGTTCTTTGTATCCTAAATCACTCTGTTTAAAGTCGATGCGCTTATCAATGCAATCTAGGCGTGGTAATCCTAAACCCTTAAAGGCTTCAACGACATGATTAAACCCTCTTTCGTCATTGCTTGCCTTGCTACTTGGTGCGCTGATCATCACAAAATTGTGAAATTTAAAGCGAAGATAAAGGCGATAATTATTAAGAAAAATTGGTGCTAATTCAATATCACCAGCACCCTTAAATCGAAACAAAATGTCTCTAAATTTATCATTGTATTCAAATATAGATAAAACCCTAACCCCGTTTAGTATCCGGTAATGAAAATCTACCTTAAATTCATTAAAACAGTTGTGACATATTTGCTGATTGCATAAGAGGGTCGCCAGTGAAGGTTTAAGGTTTTTTGCCATACATAGTTTGCAAATAGGTGTTTTTGTCGTTGATGTCTCTAATTGCGTTTTTAATCGCGCTAGTTTCGTTTTTAGCAATGAAAAGCACCTCCCCATCTGGTTCATCTTTTTTTCGCCCGACCCTGCCGGCAATTTGCACAAGTGTAGACGTATCAAAAAGCGGGTGATCAGCCTGAAATATAATGACTTGCAACCCGCGAATGGTAATG